>CAZUHM010000058.1:0-1705 GCA_964620575.1 uncultured Methanobacteriaceae archaeon
AGAACCGGGCAAAGACTTTCCCCGGAATTGCTGATGCAATGGCGGTTCAATGGGGTAAATCCTGAAGATTATTTTGATGAATATATCATTCAATTAACTAATATTACTCCAGAAATGGTAACAGATGCTCCTAAATTTAATCAGTACTGGCCAAAAATTAAAGATTTGTTAATAAAATATCCCATAGTTGGTCATAATATAACATTTGATTTATCAGTTATATCAAAAACTTTAAGCACATATAACCTAGAAGTTCCAGACTTTGATTATTATTGTACTTTAAACTTAAGTAAGAAAAGAATGCAGCTTGATTCCTATGCCTTAACAAATATAATGAATTATTTAAAAGTTGATTATCTAGCACATAATGCATTAGAAGATGCTAAGGTAACTTCATATTTATTCAGATATCTTAATGACTTAGAAGAGATTTCAATTTTTGATCAGAAAAAGTACATATTTAACAAAAACTTCAAAAAAGAAGTCATAGATGAAATAACACCTAATATAAACGAAGTCTATGGTTTGATACAAGAATTAAGAAATAAGGAACATGTGGAAGATAAACATATTAAATTGATTGAAGAATGGACTAATAAAAACTATGAAAATAGAAAATTTAATAACATTAATAACATAATACTTAAACTTGAATATATTTTACAGAAGGAAGAAATAACAAAAAAAGATTTGAATAATCTGGCAAGATCAGTCATTTTTATATCCAAATCAGAAAAATATTCTGTGGAAGAATTGAATAATCAAATATTGACTGGATTAATGAAAATGATTAAAGTAGATGATGAAATTTCAAATAAGGAATATAAGTATATGCAGAATTGGTTAAATTATAAAGAATTACCTGCAGAGGTCAATGTCGATGAAATTCTTTCTTCCTTAACTATAAAGGAATAAATTATTCATCCTGATTACTTTCTTTTTTATAATAATTGGAAAATAATTATTTTGAATATTCTTACCATAATGATTAAACCTATTGCACCAATAAAACCTGTCACAAAACGTAAAGTGTTGTTACTTTCTCTTAGGCCAAAGTACTGTGTTGTTCCATCAGCTATGTAGGGTATCTGCAGTACTATTGATAATAATAGTAAGTGATAGGAGTAATGTATTGGAATTAAGAATGAATATGTCACATAAAATATTGTACCAATTACTAATCCCGTACAACGGGCACATAATGGAAACTGATGGCCCTTATAGAAAAATGATCTATCCGGTCTTTGGTGACATAGGTATTTCATAATGTTCATAGTTAATATATTAGTCTTGAGAAATATAAATCTAATTGATGAAAAAAATTAAATGTGATTTGTTATGACTATTAAAAAACGCTGCTCATGGGTTGAAGGAAAAGAGGAAATTTATCTTGATTATCATGATAATGAATGGGGTGTTCCTGTTTATGATGATAATACTTTATTTGAAATGCTTCTTCTTGAATGTTTTCAAGCAGGATTATCCTGGATAACCATACTTAAAAAACGTGAAGATTTCAGAGTGGCTTATGATAACTTTGATATAGATAAGATAGTTAATTATGATGAATCTAAGATCAATGAGTTAATGGAAAACAAATTAATAATCAGACATAGAAAAAAGATTGAAGCATCCATAAATAATGCCCGTATTTTCAAAGATATTCAAAATGAGTTTGGTAGTTTCAGTGATTATATATGCCATC
>CAZUHM010000058.1:1715-11364 GCA_964620575.1 uncultured Methanobacteriaceae archaeon
ACGCGCTCCCCCTCGCCACTCGCATGGAGACCCGACTTCCCTGGCGCCCCACGAATTATAAAAGATAGTCAAGAGAACTATTTAACTAAATCAGATACATCTGATAAAATAACAAAAGATTTGAAAAAGAGAGGTATGAAATTTGTAGGTTCTGTAACGATTTATTCTTATCTTGAATCAGTTGGAATTATTGATAATCATACGAAAGATTGTTTCAAATATTAGTATAATACTCCCATTAGTAAGGTTAAATACTCTGGTATTTGACCTTCATCCATATTTATCCATTTTATTCTAGTATCAAATAATTCTTCTGTTGTTTTTGTAACTAATGCTCCTAATGATTCTATGCTATATAATTTATTCTTCGGATATCTGCAAGGTTTATCATCCTTTTTACTACATCGTGGACATATATTACAGTAGCCTGTTGACAATATCATAGCATCTTCAATTGTATCATCTTCACTGACTTTTCTATTTAATGATTGTAGCAGTTTTGTTTTTTCATTAAATAGTGTCAAGTGTAATATTGTATCAATATCTTCTTTTGAATGAGTATTCTGTGTAATATAATCATTGTAATGTAGTTGTAACAGTATTAAATCTATATTTTGATATTGTGACCATGAATTGGTTATGTCATCATCAAACGGTGGACATGACCAGCAGCTTCCATACTGATTACATATTTTACATGATTCGGATGTTTCCTGAAAGTCAACATATTTTTCATAGTATTCATCAGTTTTCATAGTTTTTTCTTGTTTTTCTAGAGTGTACGATTTTTCTATTTTTAGCATTTGATTATTATACATTTTTTCCACCCATATAATGTATAAATATTTTTCGCGTTTTTTTATTAAAGTAAAATTTAAAAAATTATAAATTTATTGTTTTCTAATTAATTTATTATTAAAAATGATATATTAAATTTTTTTCTAGAAAAGTATTCTAAGATAAGAAATATCAATAATACTTTAAAAAATGGCCTTTTTTTAAAATAAATGTGAATATGATTTGTGAAAATAAGCATTTATCAATTATTATTGATTTTTTCAACAAAATACATTTATATATCAATTAATATATTGTCTTATAGACAATAAGTATAGAATAATTTATCCTACAAAAAATTTTATACAAATGAAAAATAATTACTTAAACTTTACTAATTACAGAGGTAGATATGATGTCTAATCAGGATTGGAGACACTTGATAGAAGAATGGAAAGAAGAAGGTGTCATAAAACACATCCCAGAAGAAGTTAAAAAAGAATATGAAATCAGTACATTAATGATTGAATTGGAAAAACAACAAAAATATCCGATAATGATATTTGACAATGTAGAAAACAATGAAATACCGGTCATAACTAATGTGCTTGGAACACGTGACAGATTTGCAAAAGCAATGGGTGTGGAAGGCAAAAATGTTGCAGAAGAATATGCAAAACGTATCAAAAATAGGATTGACACACAGAAAGTAATTGAAAATCCACCATTCATGGCAAACTCAATGATTGGTGATGAAGTGGATTTATACAAATTACCTATCATTACGCATTTTCCAATCGATGCTGGACCATATCTTACTAGTGGATTAGTAATTGCTAAAGATCCTGAAAGTGGTTCTGAAACTTTAGGTTTCCATAGAATGCAACTTAAAGGAAAAGATAAACTTGGAATTTCTCTACATTCAAGACAAAGACTATGGGAATACTTCAGAAGAAGTGAAGAAAAAGGTGAAAACCTTGAAGCTGCTATAGTAATTGGTGTTCATCCAAACATTTCATTAGGTTCTCAAGCACTTGTTCCATACCATAAAGGAAAATATGGAGCAATAGCAGGATTATTTGGTGAAGAATTAGAAGTTGCAAACTGCAGTAGCGTAGACATTCAAGTACCTGCATATGCAGAATTTGTAATTGAAGGGGAAATACTTGCAGATGTAAGAGAAAAAGAAGGACCATTCGCAGAATTCACAAACTATGCATGTCACAGAAGTACTGAAAACTTATTTAAAGTCAAAGCAATACATTACAGAGAAAATCCATTATTCCATGATCTAACACCAGGTTTCAGTAGTGAACATATTACAGTAGTAGCTATACAAAGAGAAGGCGACGTGCTTAATGCATTAAGACAAACATTACCTAATGTAAAAGCAGTAAGTTGTCCAGTAAGTAGTTGTGGAATATTCCACTGTTATATATCAATGAAGAAGATTGCGGAAGGACAGGCAATGCAAGCAGTATTTGCAGCGTTTGCCGTAGATCATCATATTAAATTGGCTATTGTAGTTGATGAGGATGTAGACGTATTTAATGAACAGGAAGTCCTATGGGCTATGGCTACAAGACTACAAGCAGATAAGGATGTAATCATTATTCCTCAACATATGGGAATGGGAGAAACATTAGATCCATCAACTGATGAATTAAGTAGAACTAGTAAAATGGGAATAGATGCAACAAAACCATTAGAAGGTTTTTCACCAAAAATAGAAATGAATCCCGATGTTGAAGAATCAGTTAAAAGATTGTTTAAATATACAAACTAAATACGTGGTGATAGAATGCTAAAAATAGCAATAGATACTGGGGGAACGTTCACAGATTATACTTCTGTCGGAAGTTTGGATGGAAAAACTACTAAGAAAATATTCATCAAAAACCCTACTAATCATGATAACCCTGCAGAAGGAATCATGTCTGGTTTAGAGGAACTGGCAAAAAGTTGGGACACAACACTTGATAAATTATTATCTAAAACATCACAGATTAGTCACGGAACAACATTAGCATTAAATGCTCTTATTGAAAAGAAAGGAGTGAAAACAGCTCTATTCACAACTGAAGGTTTCAGAGATGCTCTTGAAATAAGACGTTCACAATTGGATAATCAGTGGGATATACGAGCAGTTACACCACCGATATTAGTTCCTAGAAAATTACGTATAGGTATACCTGAAAGGGTAAAATATGATGGAAACAGCATAAAAGATTTGGACGAGGAAGCAGTACGTAAAGCATGTCAAAAATGTAAAGAAGAAAATGTGGAATCAATAGCTGTATGTTTCTTATTTAGTTTCCTTAATCCATCACATGAACAACGTGTAAAAGAAATTATAAATGACGAACTACCTGATGTATTCGTATCATTATCTAGTGATATATCTCCACAGATAAGAGAATATGAAAGAACTACAACAACTGTGATTAATGCATATGTTACACCACTTGTTTCAACATACCTTGAAAATCTCAAAACAAGATTATCTGAATATGGATGGACTAAACCAATTAATATTATGATGAATAGTGGTGGATTATCAGATATTCCAACAATGAATAAGATTTCTGCCAAATCATTACTTTCTGGTCCTGCCGGTGGAGGAATTGGTAATCAAAACCTCAGTAAAATATTAGATAAAAAACATTTAGTTTTAGCAGATATGGGTGGTACAAGCTTTGATTTACATATCATTGACAATAATGAAACAAAATTAATTCCTGAATCACGAATTGAAGGTTATCCTATTACATTACCAATGATGGATATTCATTCAATTGGTGCAGGTGGAGGAAGTATAATAAGTGTTGATGAAAGTAAAAGAGTACTGGTTGGTCCTGAATCTGCAGGTAGTGTACCTGGTCCTGCTTGTTATGATCTTGGAGGACAGAAGCCGACAATATCTGATGCATTGTTAGTGCTCAGACTAATTGATGAAAGTAATTTCCTAGCAGGAAAACTTGAATTATCAACAGTTAATGCACAGAAAGCTATTGAAGAATATGTTGCCAAACCATTAGATATTAGTGTTAATGATGCATCTGTAATTATTTATAAAGTTGCCAGTGAACTTATGGCAGATTCATTAAGGTTAGTTACTATGCAGAAAGGAAATGATCCCCGTGAATACAGTCTTGTAAGCAGTGGTGGAGCATTCGGTTTATTTGCATGCAACATAATGGATACACTTAACATGAAAGAGGTTTTAATACCGGTTCAAGGTCCGGTATTTTGTAGTTGGGGAATGCTGGGAGCAAAAAGAAGATATGATATCACACGTAGCTTTTTTATGGAAAAACAAAGATGGAATGCAATGCAACTTAATCAAATGATAGAAACAATGAAGAAAGATTCAGAAATTGAGTTGCAAAAACTAGGAGTATCACCTAAAGATTGTTCATTTGAATTAAACCTTGAAATAAGATATATTGGTCAGCATCATGAAATCAGTATTCCTGTAGATAAATTAGAATTTGAAGATAATGATTTAGAAGTTATTGACGAATTGTTCCATGATACTCATTATGATATTTATCAGTACTCTCAAATAGAAAATGATTGGGAAATAATTAATTTACATCTAGCAAGTTATGAGAAAGATCTAAATAATCCTTTATTCAAGTTCAATGAAGAGAATGTTGATACATATACTGTAAATATTCCTGGTGAATCATTTAACATGAAAGGAAATGTTGATGTGAAAGTATATTCAGAAACCGATTTGGATAAGGAAATAAGCGGCCCATCTATTATTAAGTTTGATTATACCAGCGTCCTGATTCCTAAAGGATTCAAATCAAATATTATAGAAGATGGAATTTTAAGTATTAGAAAAGATGTTAAGGAGGAGTAGAATATGAAAACTGAAGATATTATTAATCGTACAGTAATTGCTAATAGATTAGACAGTATAACACAAGAGATGGGAATTTCATTGGAACATTCTGCTCATTCTCCAATATTTGCTGAAGCTTGCGATTTTGCATGTTGTATCTGTGATTATAAGGGAGATCTTGTTTCACAACTTAGTGGAATTCCTATCCTAGCAACTGCAGGTTCATTTAGTGTTAAAAGTGTTATAAATAAGTATGGTAATGATATACATGATGGTGATGCATTTATCATAAATGATCCATACGATGGTGGAAATCACCTGCCAGACATAGGTATTATTACTCCAGTATTTCATGATGATGAATTAATCTTTTTCTGTGTAAGTAGAGCTCATCACGGTGATATTGGTGGTTCAACGGCTGGTAGTTACAATCCAAAAGCTACTGAAATATTTCAGGAAGGAATAAGAATACATCCAACAAGAGTTGTTCAGGACAACAACATTATCGACGATATTCTTGATTTAATTATTCTTAACACACGTAATCCATCAATGCTTAAAAGTGACCTGTTAGCACAGATGGGTTCCAATAATGTAGCAAGAAACAGACTGGAAAAAATGATTGATGAATATGGTAATAAAGTTGTAAAAGATGTTGTTGAAGAAAATCTTAAACAAGCGGAAGTGTTGACTAAAAAACGTATCAGTGAAGTTCCTGATGGTGAATACAGTGCCCATTGCTTTATTGATGATGATGGATTCCAAGAGGAACCTATTAAGATTAATGTTACAGTAAAGATCTTGGGAGATTCTTTGACTGTTGACTTTACAGGTACTGATAAACAGGTTAAAGGTTTTGTTAATACATCCGTTGTTACTGCTACTGCAGCAAGTGGTATTGCATCATTATGGTTTTTAGGCTCTGATATTCCACGTAATGGTGGAGCATTCAACGCTATTGACGTTGTTTTACCAAAAGGGTCACTGGTAAATCCTTATGAACCTGCCCCTATGACACTATCTACTTTAACACCAGGTAGTGAAATCATAGGAACAATATTCAAAGCCTTGAACAAAGCAATTCCTGATAAGTTACCTGCAGGATATGGAAATTATATAGGTCCATCATATTACGGTATTGATCCACGTAATGGCAGATTTTATGTAGGATTTTCATTCTGTTCATTAGGTAGTGGTGGAGCAATGAAAGGATTAGACGGTAAACCATATATGTCTCCTATGTCAAATTATGGTGGTGTGAAGGCACCGAATATTGAATCTAATGAAGTTCAGTATCCTCATATAACATTACGTCATGAAATGGAATGTGACACTGCAGGTGCTGGGGAATATCGTGGTGGAGCAGGTATTGATTATGCTTTCCAAATTTATGATGATTCCAGTGAAATTGTAATGTTTGGGGATGGTGTTAGAAATCCTCCATATGGTTTAAATGGAGGTGAAAACGGTTCTTTTAATAAGCCGTTATTTAATCATGATGGTGAATGGATTCAAACTGAATCAAAAGAACATCCGAGAAAAGTTTCCAAGGGAGATATTGTAAATATTCATTCTGCTGGTGGTGGAGGATATGGTAATCCTTTTAATCGTGATGTAGAATTGGTCTTGAATGATTATCTTGATGAAATAATTAGTAAAGAATCTGCTTTAGAGATTTATGGTGTTAAAATAAATGATGACGACACTGTTGATGAATATGAAACTAAAAAGATAAGAGGTTAAATTAATGTATAAATTTTCACTTGGTACTGGTAATATTGAAGTTGAATATAAGATTGAAGAAGTTGGAGATGATTTAGAGATTACTATTACTGGTGGTGTTATTCATATAGGTGGTATTGGATTAGTAAGTAATGGTAGTTATGATATTTTATCTGTCTTGAATCATAAGGAATATGAAATTATTCAACCTTTGGCTGATAGATTAACTAAGTATGATGATATTACTATCCTCATTGTTGCCGGTATCCATGTGGATGAGATTACATTAGATGAAATTAAAACTATTGTTGATAATAATAAAATAGCTATAGAAAAAATAGACAAATATATCTCTTCTGAGTATGAAATGTTTCACGAGTTTAGGTAATACTAATTTTTCCTCCTTATTTTTCTTATTTTTAGTTGAAACTAACAATATGTTTTTTTAATTTAGTATAACGTAAATTAAATTAACTTTATAAGTATCGTATCCATATATTTAATTAAAAATAAATATAGTGATAAAAATGGACGATTATTATAATAAAGTTAGTAGTGTGTTATCAGTAGTATTTATTACAAATTTCTTAATTGGTTTGATAAAGCTATTCTATGGTTTAAATACTAATATTTTAAGTATTACTGCAGATGGTTATGATTCATTACTTGATGCTTTAACAAATATTGTTGCCATAATTGCTGTGTATTTCTCTAGAAAACCTTCTAGTAAAGAACATAGATATGGTTTCATAAAGATTGAAACTCTAGCTTCAATATTAATTTCTACAACATTGTTCATTGTATCTTATGAGATAATTACTTCAGCTATTGAAAGATTTTATAATCATATCGTTCCTGAAATATCTATTTCAACATATTCTGTATTAATTATCACATTACTAATTACGGTATTTATTTCAATTTATGAAAAAAGATTGGGTAAAAAGTTTAAAAGCGATTTGTTGATTGCTGATAGTGAGCACATCAAGAGTGATGCATTGGCTACAGGAATAATAATTGTTAGTTTAATTTTCATCCAAAACGGATTGACTATATTGGATCCAATTTTATCTATAGCCATATCTTTATTGATTATTAAAACAGGACTATCTATTTTAAAAAATAATATTGATATAATACTTGATGTGAATATTATTGATTCGAATCTAATTGAAAAGGAGATTATGAATATCTATGGCGTAAATGATGTTCATAATATTAGAACACGAGGAACTCGGTCCTATGTTAATTTAGACATGCATTTGGTTGTAGATAATGATATTAATATTAATCAAGCACATCAGATTTCCAAATCTTGTAAGAACACCATATATAATAAATTTCCTGAGATTAAAGAAATTTTAATTCAAATAGAACCAAGTAGTGGTTTGTATGATGAAGTTCATTATGAAATTAAATAGTTTTTGTGAACTTCAATTTTTTTTCTTAAATTTGTATATAATTTGTACATATTAAATACATTTATATATTATGAGTTCAATACTATACTTGTGTACAATAATTGTACACGTTTATCCATAATAAAAGCATGTATTAAACGAAGAGATAAATCACCCTAAATGATTTAAAAATTTTAATTAACCTTTAAAACTCAAAGAAAGAATTTCTTTGATTAGCCTCTAAAATTAATGATTGAAACTTAAAATGAAAATAAAAAGGGAAAATAAAATAAGAGATTTTAAGTTTCAGGATTGAAAACATAAATTAAATTAAATTAAAAAAACTTATTACTTCTTTTTTATTTTTTTGGAAAATGCCATCAATAATAAAATTTAATATTAAAAAATAAGAATTATGTTAAAAATACTTCAAGCAAAGCATTATTATAATTAACATAATCTTTTTGATTTATGTGAAGAATATAACTTAAACTACTGTAATCCCCAAGGTTTTTAATCAAAGTTTTAGGTATCGTAACTATTTTTGCCCAAGGTTTATTCATATTTTCTTTTGATGTTTTTTGCTTGGAATTCTTTCTACAGTGCAAAGTTACCTTTTTTGACGAATACTCTGCAGGTGGTTCTAGATTAGTAACATAAAACTTATTTAACCTTTCATAGAAATAAACTTCTTTAGGATTATTATACATATCTATGAAAGAATATGGAAAACTACAGTTATAAGCTGTATATTCTTTATAATCACCATTTTTATCCTTTATTCTGGTTACATTTTTGATAAGATTATAATTATCTATCAATTGTTTATCCGAATTATTTAGATTTAATCTATACATCGTTCTCAATCCTGATTATTTAATCTACTTAGAAAAGTAGAAAGATTGAATGGAATAATAATAATGTAGATATTTTGAAATATAAAACCATAATTATAAGATATTTTCTACTATTACCATTTTTCTGTGAATTTTCTAAGACTTTTTTAATTATATTAAGATAATGAATATTATTAAACATCCCTCTATTCTCTCAGATTTTATCCATTCAACTGTTACAACGTTTTCTAACAACATGAACTATTACATATTGTAAATAATTATTTGGATTATTTTATATATAAACTTTATGCTTTTATTATTCCAATATATTTGTTTATTCTCAAGTGCAGATAGATTACTTCTCATGACCCCCCATATTACTTATCAATACCCCCCTAATACTTCTCAAGACCCCCTCGATTACTTATCAACTACCTTAAGATTAGCTTTATATTAAATAAAAAACAACCTTTACATAACGAAAATAAGGATGATGTATATAGGCTTATCTGAAAGTAAGGAAGATCTATAACACATATCTTATAGATATAGACTTACCTTCGGGAGGATCTATAATATATAAATAATTCAATACATTTGGTGATACTATTATCACCTATATGTAACTTTTAAAACATTTTAACAATTAAATACTATTTTTCATATATATTTTATCAGGTGTTAAAATGGAATTATTTAATAAAGTTAATCTAAAACAATTTGAAACATTAAAATATATCATCAACAATGTGCAAGATGACCATATAATGTGTATAATAAACTGTGAAATTAGATCCGATAAAATCGACACCCCATACTACTTAGACACTGAAATATCAATATCCCATTGTACAGGCACATACAATAAAGGAATATTGCACGCAATGGATGTATTCAAACATCATAGAATGTATAACCTATTAGAAGAAAAATACATGGAAATTAAAGATATTATTGAAAAGACATTCACAGATGAAAATCCTCACATTAATATAGAATTCAATGATACTTCAGATATAATTAAAATACAAGTTATGGAAGTAACTGATTTACAAGAA
>CAZUHM010000058.1:11374-13329 GCA_964620575.1 uncultured Methanobacteriaceae archaeon
ATTATAGATGAATTAGCATAATTTAAATTCACTATCTGAATACTTTTTTATTAATTATTTTTAGAATTTATTTTCAAACAAATATAATATATATACTTAATTTAACCCGATTATTTAATATCTTAATGTATTATTAATCATGAGAAATATAAATACTAATATAGAATTTATTAATATTTAAGTCATAATAATTTATTTCATAATAAGCCAAACGGAGCAATAACATGTCATTTCTAGATAAATTCAATGAACCGATATCAAAAGATACGGAGATTCAAGAGTTATATCAAGCAGAATATGAAAAATTAGAAGAACAATTAGAACAATCAAATAGAATTAACGAAAACAACATTAATGAGATCAATGAATTAAAATCCTTAATTAACATGTATATTAATCAATTAAATTCATTAAAAAATACATATAATAATCAGATTGAACAACTTAAGGCACAAATAAACTTTGAAAGAGAAATCAATGAAAAATATTTAAGTAAACTAGTTGAATCCAATAAGAATTTAAATGAGGATGTTAAAAATTTAAACATTAAATCTGAAAAGGACAATAAAGAAATATTGTCATTATTTGATAATAATAAAAATGATTTATCTAATTCTACTTCAAAAATTATCAGTGAAATATCTAACGTAAATATTACTCCTGAAGATAATCATGCTGATGAAATTCAGTCATTGAAAGAAATGATAAACAATAACAATAAAGAAGTTTTAGATTTAATTTCTCAATCCAAGGAAGAACAAAATAATACCATCAACAATGTCTTAGAACGATTGAATAGTCAAAACGATAATATTTCTAAATTAGCTTCTTCTGATGAAAAAATTGGAAATCTTAAAGAATTGATTAATAACAATTATCAGGAAGTATCATCACTTATTAGTCAAAATAAAGAAAATCAAAATGTTACTACTTCTAAGATTATTAATGAGATTAGTAATAGAAATGAAAGTCCAAATAATTATAGTGAAGAATTTAATAAAGTAATTGAATTAATGAATAACAATAAACAGGAAATTTTTGATCTTTCGGTTCAAACTCAAAAAGCTTATGATGATTCTACAAATAAAATTATTAAAGAAATATCAAATTCAAATAATGAAGATTTAACCAAAAATATTATTGACAAGGTAGAAAAAACTATCCAAACTAATAACCAGGCATTACTTGATGCTGTTGCTGATGATAAAGATAATGAAAAGGTTGAAATTCTCAATATGATTTCTGCAGATTTACAAAATGAAAATTATGTAAATTTAGAAGCTTATAAGAAAATTAAAAAAATGGGCTTATTCGATGAAACATTCTATGTTGACACTTATAATTACTCCCTGGATATTGATCCTTTATTACATTATATTTACAAAGGTTTTGAAGAAAATAAACAACCAAACAAAGACTTTGATAATACAGCATATATAAACTCTGATAGTAAAATTGAAGAGTCATCATTAAATCCGTTAGTGTATTTTGTTACTACTGGAATGTATGAAGGAAATATAAAAATAAATGATAGTTTAGATGAATTGAATACAATTAATAAGTATGATATAGATTATGAAATTGCAAACTTTGAAATTCGGGGAGTTAAGAAAAGTAAGAGAAAACCTAGAATTATCGTATCTTTAACAACAGTACCAGAACATATGTATGATATTCATTATACAATATATTCATTATTAAATCAGCAGCTTAAAGCTGATAAAGTGATACTATGGTTAAACCACGATGATTTCCCTAATGGAGAACTCGAATTACCTAAAAATATTCTCACACTTAAAAAGAACGGTTTATCCATCAGGTTCTGTGATAATCTAAAATCATATAACAATATTATTCCTACAATAAAAACATATCCTAATGACATTGTAGTAACTGCAAAAGAAAATATTTACTATCCTAGAAATTGGCTAAAAATATTATATGAAGAATATAAA
>CAZUHM010000059.1:0-13296 GCA_964620575.1 uncultured Methanobacteriaceae archaeon
TTTCTACTGGGCTTCTGATTTTGTTTTTTCTTCCATAGTATGTTGGGCATTGTGCCACTACTTCTATGAATGAGAATCCTTTGTTTTCGAGCCCCTCTTTTATTGCGTTTGATACTTGTATTGGCTGTGCTGTTGTGTATTTTGCTACGTATGTTGCTCCTGCTGCTTTTGCTATTTCTGCTATGTTGAATGGTTTGTCTGTTGATCCGTATGGTGCTGTTGTTGCATAGCTTCCCTGTGGACTTGTTGGACTTATTTGTCCTCCCGTCATTCCGTAGATGTCGTTGTTTATACAGATTACTGTCAGGTCTATGTTTCTTCTTGCTGCGTGTATGAGGTGGTTTCCTCCGATACTTGTTGCGTCTCCGTCACCTGTGACTACTATCACGTCCTGTTTTGGGTTTGCTGTTTTCAGTCCTGTTGCGAATGCCAGTGCTCTTCCGTGGGTTGTGTGTAATGAGTCACATTTTACATATCCGGGGATTCTTGATGAGCATCCTATACCTGATACCATACTTATGTTTTCGAAGTCTACGCTTGACATTTCTATTGCGTTGAACATTGTGTTTAGTACGATTCCGTCTCCACATCCCGGACAGAATATGTGAGGTAGTCTTTCTTTTCTTAGGTATTTCATAAATCTGTGTTCATGATCTGTCATAACCTATTCCTCCCGTATTTTATCAAGTATTTCTGTTGGTGTGTGTAGTGCTCCACCTATTTTTGGCAGTAGTTCTACTTTTGCATGTTTTCCCAGTACTCTGTCTACTTCAAGGTATACTTGTCCGAGGTTGAGTTCTGGTACTATGATTCTTTTTGCGTTTTGTGTTATGTCTTGTAGTTTTTTTATTGGGAATGGCCATACTACTCCCAGTTTTATGTATCCTACTTTGAGGCCTTCCTGTCTTGCTTGTTTTACTGCTGTGAGTGCACTTCTTGATGGTATTCCGTATGATAGTACGATTGTTTCTGCGTCGTCTATGTATTCTGTTTCTATGTCTGCTATTTCGTTGGTGTTTGATGTGATTTTGTTGCATAGTCTTGTCACTAGTTGTGTGTGTGTTTCTTCGTCGTCTGTGCTTGGGTATCCTCGTTTGTCGTGTGTGAGTCCTGTTACGTGGATGTTGTATCCCTGTGCGAATGATGGCATTGGTGCTGTTGAGTTTTCTGGTGCGTCGTATGGTAGGTAGTTTTCTGTTTTTTCAGGCATTTGTCTTGGTATGATTTCGATTTCATCGGGGATTGTGATTTTTTCTCTCATGTGTCCTACGATTTCGTCTGCCATTACAAAAACGGGGCATCTGTATTTTTCTGCGAGGTTGAATGCTTTTATTGTGTAGTCGAAGCATTCTTGTACGCTGCTTGGTGCGAGTGCTATTGTTTCGTAGTCTCCGTGTGATCCCCATTTTGTCTGCATCATGTCTGCCTGTGCTGATCTTGTTGGCTGTCCTGTTGATGGTGATCCTCTTTGCATGTTTATGATTACTATTGGTGTTTCTGTCATTACTGCGTATCCTATGTTTTCCTGCATGAGTGAGATTCCCGGTCCACTTGTGGCTGTTACTACTTTTTGTCCGGCCCATGCTGCTCCGATGATTGCTCCTACTGCTGCTATTTCATCTTCCATTTGGATGAAGTGTCCTCCGATTTCGGGTAGTTTTCTGGACATTACTTCTGCAATTTCTGTTGATGGTGTGATTGGGTATCCTGCAAAGAATGTGCATCCTGCTTTTAGTGCACCTAGTGCACATGCTTCGTTTCCTTGTACAAATAATTGTTTATCAGCCATTTTAATCATCCTCTATAGAAATTACTTGGTCAGGACACATTAATGTGCATAGCCTACATTTTACGCATTTGTCGATTTCTGGTATTGGAACATGTACTCCTTTTTGATTTAGTTCTTTTGATGGAGTGTACACATTACATGGACAACAATCTACACAAATAAAGCATCCTTTACATAAATCTTCATTAATGTATATCATTTTATTACCTTCTTTCTGTTTTTAAAGGTTGCAAGATTTTTTCTTCCTTATTTTTTTATTAACTTGTAATTTTTCATGTTGATCATGATGTGTAAATTTGGAAAAAATTTTTGATTTGTTAAATCATCCATTATCTCACATTATATAAAATATATGTTTCTTATAATATTAAAAGTGTTGTAATAATTATAATGATTGTTTATGGTGAATTTTTTTCATTTTTCTTGATGTTTTTTAAAATATATTATAGTGTGTTTTTTTGAGTGGAGTATTTTTTGTTTGTTTTTAGAAAATTTTGCAAGTATGGTTTATTTAGTGTTTTAATGGTGTTTATTGTATTTTAGATTTTTGAAATCATCTTTTGAAAAACATCTTTTATTTGGTGTTTTTTCTATGATTTTTGATTTTTGTTTTTGAATTTTTGTTTTATGGGTAAATGTTGAAAATGAAATTTTGAATTTTGTTTTTGGTGAAATAGTATTACTTTCTGATTTTTTGAAATCATAGTTTAGAATGTTGAAATCAACATTTTATATATTATCTTTTACATAGTATTATTAAGGAGAGCATGTGTATGACAGAGGATTTTGTTAGAAAAACCATTAAATTAGATAAAAAATTATGGGATAAATTTCAAAAGAAAATTGAAAAGGAATATGGTACCACTTATAAGCATACTTCACAGGAAATTCAGAAAGCTATTGAAAACTATGTTGACAATGATGTTTTGGAGATTGAAAAGACAAAGTCAAAAATCAACAATTTGAATGTTGAAAACAAAAATCTTCAAAAAAGTCTTGATGAAGTTAAGAAGGAAAATGTGAAATTGAGTGATGAAGTATTACTTGGTAAAAGTAATCTGAAAAAATCAGAGGACGATGCAAATAATTTTGAACGGAAATTAAGTTCTGCTGAAAATGAGATTAAATTGCTTGAAAATAAAGTTGAAAACTTAGAAAAGGAAGTTGAAACTTTAACAGGAAGTAACAAAAATTTAAAGGAAGATAATGAAAAGTTAGTAAATGAAAATAAAAACTTGGAAGAAAAATATATTGATCAGGTTGAACAGACCAATTACCAAGTTAAGGAAAATACTAAAATCAAGAATAAACGTGAACATGCTCAGGAAAGACTTAACAAGACGCAGGATGAACTTAATGATACACTTAAACGATTGGAAAAGTACAGTTTTGCTATTGGTCAGGTTAAGAATATGAGTTTTCTTGATCGCTTATTCAACAGGTTGCCTGAGGAGATTAAAGAGTTACAACCAGGCATGGATGATGATGCCAACGGTTAATATTATGAAGTTTTAGTCTTCAATATACATTATAGGATATTCCATATTTTCATCATATGATATACATGTCGTGATTGTTTTTTCATTAATTTTAGTGGTTAGTCTGACATTCAACATATCCCCTGTAAGAGATGTGTATCCCATAACGCCACTATTTTTTTCTATCAAATCCAAATCAAGTTTAACTCTGACATCTATTACTGCCGGTTGCAGAAGTATGCTTTCACGCATAGCCTTTTCTAGTGATGGTGCCGAAGACTTGTTTACGGGCGTTCCAACAAACTGATGAAACAATGTACCCATACTGATGCCGCCCTCAAATATTGCTCTTTCTTTGTCCGTCAAATTCCTAAAATAATCTTCTTCTTTCATTTTTTTTACACTCCTTCTATAAGTTTACCCATGATGGTGCATCATAAGTGGGTATAGTTAATATAATATTATCCATATTATCTATTAAATCTTCTACACTGTCTCTTGGAACCTCAAGCATTATAATATATTCAGCATCAAGTTCCCCTATGTTGGATGTCCTTTCATAATTTGCCAACCGGGAGCCGTAATCATCCAGGGAAATCTTCAGCTCCTTTTCACTGTAGACTCCTGCTGCCTTAGATGACATTATCTGTTCAAGATCCAGTGAGGATGTCTGTGAATAGTTCCTGCTTTTTGGTGTCTGTGATATTTCTGTTGTCTGTTCTACACTGCCGGAATCCTTGGATCTTAGTATTGAAACTACACATGAACCGCCCACCACCTTGGAACTTGAAGACTGCACGCTTGTAGAGGTCTGATTTTCATCCAATTCTTCTGTTGAGCTTTCCTGTATTTGAGAACCTGTCTTGTAAATGTCCACTACGTCACCTTCAGTTACAAGTCCGCTTGCTGCCTGTTTACGGTTGATGCTTAATGGTATTATCACCGAATCCACCTGCGTTAACGATACTGTGGATAATGTGTCAACATCACATGTGTTGATGTAGCTTGTGGCATTGTCCGTGTTCATTATATCGGTTGTGTTATCTGTATGTATTTCTACCCTGTTGTATTTGTCTTTGTATTCCTTGATATCCTTAAGAAGCTTGTTTTTCAGTATAGGATGTATCATTGCATCAACGTCCAGATTTTCCAGGTCTTCTATTGTGTTTTTTCTTTCGATTTCTGCAATTATTGCTTGCTTGTTGTGTTCTTCATCATCTGGAAGCAGAGTGTTTACCTTGTTTATTTTTTCCTGTTTGAGATTGTCAAGTTGCTCCTGCTGTGGCATGAATATTAAAAAGTAGTATGCTAGTGATATGATGATGATAATTATTAGGGCTACAACTATTATTCCCGTTATGAGTTCTTCATCTTTTTTCTTCTTCAATACGTTTTTTCTGTGCAATAGTTTTGGCGAATCGTTTTCTGTATTGAAGAGGTTTGTTATTTCATTATATATATCTTCTATTTTGTCTTTGATGTCTTTCATAATTTTACTTCTTGTGGATAAAAAATAGAATAAAAAAGAAGTAGAGATGGAATTCAAATGTCTATGTCTATTATTGGAAGTATCATGTATATGATAACAAATAGTATTAGTGTTAGTGATGGAACGTTCATTAATGAATTGTTTATAGGATATAAGACTGTCGGTATCAGTAGCACTGCACATACTCCGAGCAGTGATTTGTTTTTGATTTTCGGGTATTTGAATGATGATACCATGAGTAATGCTATTATTGTCATCATTAGCAGTACTATGTAGTGGTTTTGTAGATGTGACAGTAGCATTAGGGACAGCATGAATGATGATACGGGTATTGGAAGTCCTATGAATGTTGTTGTTGGTCCTTCCTGTTCGGTGATGATGGTATTGTATCTGCTTAGTCTTAGTATCCCACAGCATAACAAGAGCAGTGATGCTATTATCATGATGGGTTGCTGGTATAATTCGAATATGATCATTGCCGGTGCTATTCCGAATGAGATTACATCTGCTAATGAGTCCATGGTTTCTCCGAATATGTCCTTGGTTGATGTTGGAAATCTTCTGGCTAATGGTCCGTCTATTGCATCGAAGAATACTGCCAGTAGTAATAGTAGTGCAGTGTATATTGGTTGCTGGTAGTATGCGGCTATTATTGCCAGCATTCCTGATACTGCATTTAGCAGTGATGCTGCATCTGCAGGTCCCATCATTTTGATTATGTTCGTTTCCATCTGTGAATCATATCCTTGTATACGGTTATTATAATATTTGTTTATTTTAGTACATAATATTTCTCTGATGTTCTTTTTTATTCTTTTTTTCATTTTATATGATGTCATGTTTTATTTTATGTTAAGTAATACATCATATAATTAAACATTGTTTAAAATAATATATAAATATTTACATTTAAAAACAAAATAATATATAAATCCTATGATAAAAATAGACAATATACATAAAAAAAATTATGGGACAGTAAAACATGAACACTCTAGATGATGATAGTTTAATACTAGGAATAGATGAAGCAGGAAGAGGCTCAGTAATAGGACCGCTCGTAGTCGGAGGAGTCCTGGTGAAAAGAAAAAAACTTAAATTCTTAGACAGAATGGGAGTAAAGGACTCAAAAAAATTATCATCAAAAAAAAGAACCACAGTTTCAAGAAAAATAAAGAAACTAACGGAATTTAAAACAATTACAATAACAGCCCATGAAATAGATACCCTGCGAAACAACGGCTCAAACCTGAACCAGATAGAAACCAATGCCATGACAGAAATAATTAAAACGTTCAACCCCGACATGTGCTGTATTGACTGCATTGATGTAAACGAGGAAAGATTTCATAACAGGATACAGCACATCAACCACCGGATGAAAGTGATAACCGAACACAAGGCAGACGACACATACCAGATTGTCTCGGCAGCATCAATTATTGCAAAAGTAGAAAGAGACAAACAGCTTGCAATACTTAGAAAGGAATATGGTGATATAGGATCAGGATATCCGAGCGATAAGAACACCATCAACTATCTTAAATCATTAAATGGAGAATATCCTGATATTATTAGACGGACATGGAATACTGTTAAAAACCTGGCGGATGAAGAATAGATTTTCAGATAATAAATGAATAATAGCTATAAATTATATAAGAAAAGGAAACTAAAATATATATTATATATTTATAAATTTTAACCTTTAGACGATTATGAAGAAGGAGCTAAAATAAATGGATATTATAGGAACAATAATTTCTACAGGAAATGACTTGATTACGATGTTCCAGAGTGGAGGAATCATAGTATACCTCCTCACAATTATCGGATTATACGGATTATTTTTAGCAATAGAAAAAATTATATATTTACGTAGAGCTTCAAAGATTGATTTAACAGAATTGATGATAATAGTTAACGAATCAATGGCACATGGAGGTTCACTTGAAGCTTTAAGAGCAATTGGAAACTATAAGACACCGATTTCACGTATTATATCAGAAGCACTTAAAATAGGTTACAGAAGTAAATCCGAAGTAGAAGACAACATGGAACAAGTATTCATTGTAGAAATGAGTAAAATGATGAAAGGTTTATCTACTTTGCACACCATAATCGAAGTAGCGCCATTAATAGGTCTTATCGGTACTGTAATAGGTATGTGGTACACTTTCAAGGAGTTGGGAGTAAGCAGTGACATGACCCTGATGGCAAACGGTATTTACATAGCTATCGTTACAACCATCTTCGGGTTGGCTGTTGCAATCATACTGCTCCCATTTTACACTCACATACAGAGTATGATTGAAAAGCAATTGGATAACATTGAAATTGCTAAGAAGATGAGCAACTGGAGAAATGCCGAGATGAAAATCTGGATTGAAAAAGATATGGATGAAGTAATCGAAGCATTACAGGAATCACCTGGAATCATTCAAGTAAAACAAATAAAAGACGAACAGGCAAACCTAAAAATATATCTTAAACCAAATATGCTAGAAAAAGGAATAAAAACAATTATACGGGAAAGGTCCGATACCCAGAATCGTATAGTTGAAAGTAAACTTAAACAGTGAAGGTTGTGTTCTGAAATGGCAATAGATACTCAAAGATTTAAAAGCAAGATAGAACACCAGAAACCTAACATAAACTTAGTACCATTACTAGATGTTATCTTCACAATCATGATATTTCTACTAGTGATGCTAAGTCAACATCCGGTAGACACAAATCCTGATGACTACTCACCAGAACAGGTGTCGGCAAAACCAACAACCGCGACGGGTGACTCTGAGTATTATCTGATACCGTTGAACGGACTTAAGAAAGTGACTGTTAATGGAGAGGACAGATCTTCAGATATACGTAGTAGTTCGATAGCTGTGCATACGAGAGTAATGGATGAGGGACAGATAATGATGGACTCGTCAACTGGAACTATTACTATAACGGCACCAGATAATCTGGTGGATGTGGCTGTGAAAGCCCCGGTAGTTAGTTAAATGATTAAATTAGTAGGAGATGATTAATAATGTATTTAGGAAGAATAATATCTATAGGAAGCAATGAAGAAGGAAGTTATGCATCATACAGGGTATCAAGCAGATCATTCCCAAACAGACAATCCGTAGTTAACGGTAAGAAAGTAGCAATTGTTCCTACCGAAGGATCAGAAGACGACATTTACAAAAATCCGTACATCAGCTATAACTGTATGGACATTATAGATGACATTTGTGTAATTACCAACGGTTCACATACTGATATTATTGCAGGTAAAATCCGTGAAGGAATGAATATGCGGGATGCAATAGCATTAAGTTTGCTTGCAATGGATTATGAGAAAGACGATTATAACACTCCAAGAATTGCCGGTGCCATCAATTATGCAGGAGAAGGATTTATTGGTATTGTCCGTGATGACGGTATAGAAGTTATCAAGGTAAATCCTGGTGAAGCTTATTACGTTTCAACATATGAGCATAATTCTCCACGTAAAGTAGAATATGATGCCCATAGTTCTGAAGAGGCTACAAAATTCATTTATGGTAAGGGAATATTCGCTGATTTTACTCATCCTGTTACTGCCTGTGCAGCTTTCGGTAAGAAAAAATGGAGAATATCCTATAAAAATCCTCAATAACTTTACACTCCCCACATAATCCTTTTTTTTTATTTGAAAATATCTTAAACACCACATGTTTATAACTTGTTTTATCATATACACTCTTTTTATATGTTATACATTCGATACCATTGATTAAATTCGAATTAAATGAATAATTATTCAATTTATTATTTGTCTTTTTTATTCACCAATTTTTAATATAGTATATTTAAGCCAGGACATGACCTGTCAACTGTGTATTTTTTTTGAATAAAAAATAATATATATTTTCGTAATATTAATAAAAAAAAAATGAAGAAAAATTATATTAATTTTAATAATGAAATAATATATTAACTTTCAAACGATATTTGATTAAATTTAAAAAAGTTTGAAAGTATGAAAATTTGATATGTGGTAATTTAAATGTTTAGTAATAAAACGAAAATGTTTTTATTGCTTACAATAATATTCGTAGCAGTATTAGGAGTGTCAACTGCCACAGCAGCTGATATGGATAACTACGCAAATGACACTACTAGTACACTACAGAATGTTGCAGCACAGGATAGTGCTAATGACATTCAGACAGCTTATGTAAGTACTAAAAGCATAACAAAAAATACGAATGAAAAAACTATGAAGAGTGACGGTGAAGGAACTTTTGCCGATCTTGAAACAGATATTAGTGGTAGTGAAGTAACACTTACCAAAAATTATGTTCAAGGTGAAAGTGAAAACGCTTTAACTATTTCAGAAGATAAAATTATTGATGGAAATGGTAATACTATTACTGCAACTAAAGGTATATTTAATATTAGTTCAGGTGTTACTTTTACTTTGAAAAATACCAATATATTTTCAGAGTATGGTCCAACATACCAGACATATTACTATGACTTTAATAATAAAGGTAATTTAATATTAGATAATGTAACATTCACTTATACAAAAGAATGGGGTAATAGAACATATGGATATCCAGTCTACATGAATGCAAATTCAAATGTTTCTGTAAATAATTCTAAATTCAGCGGATATGATACTAATGCTGCATCCATACATGGATATGGTACAGATATTAATATTGTAGTTGATAATACTGAATTTACAAATTATAATACTGCCAATGCTGCTATTTATATGAGAGCAGCACGTAGTAATTTAACCCTTACAAATTCTAATTTCACCAATGCAGGTGCAACTGAAGGTAATGGTATTAGCTATGGTGGAGCACTTTATCTTAATAACTATCAACAAAATGTATACATAGACAATTGTATATTTGATAATATTACCTCCAGTTATCGTGGAGCTGCAATGTATGCTGCAGGTAATGTAACAGTTAAAAATTCCAAATTCACCAATCTTAAACAGAATAGAGAAACATATAATGGTGGAGCTATCTGGATAGATAATAAGAATGGAGTATTAACCTTAGAAAACAATGTTATGGAAAATATTACATCAAACTCTGCTGATATTTACTTTAACAATGGTAACTTAAGTTCTGCCCTTAAAATTACTGGTGGTAATGTAGTTGCTAATCAGGAAGCAGAAGCTCAAGTTTCTTTCAATGTTACTGATGATAATGGTAACAGCATAGACTTCAGATCTTCACCATTTACACTAACTATTGATGGTGAATCAATCCCTATAACATATGCTAACGGTACTATAACAGCAACATTTGATGCATCATATGAACCGGGAGAATATCCTATAGTACTTAATGTTGATGATGCTAAAATTACAGGTGATATTGAAGTGCCTGAAGTTAATTTAACAGTCAAGGATATTGGATTATATAAATATGTTAATGTATCTGCTGCTATTGAATCAGCAAGAAAAGGTGCAACAGTAACTATTGATGCTCCTGTTGTCAGAGGTTCAACAGAAGAAAGTATTGTGATTGATAAATTTGTAACAGTTGACTTTAATGGAAACACCATAAATGCAAAAAAAGGTAAAATCTTCGATATAACAGAAAATGGAATGGTAACTATTAAAAATGCCATAATTACTAATGTTGGTAATCCTAATGTAAACATTTATAATAGTGAAGGTAGAATTGCAAACGTTACTGGTGGAACTTTAATATTTGAAAATGTAACATTCACGAACAGTACTGCACCTAACATGGGTAGTAGTGCTAAAGGTAGTTTCATACTCGCTTTATTCGAGGATAGTTATGTTGAATTAAAAGAATGTGCTATCTCAAACTGTTCAGGTACATTTATTAACAATGCTAATGCAACTGTAAGTATTGATAATACTCTCTTTGAAAACAATAATTTATATCTAAGTTATAGTTCAAGCTGGGATGCAGTAATCGCTAATGGTGGTTTATTAGATGTAACCGATTCAGTATTCATAAACAACACCCCTAACATAGCAACAATCCGTGGTCAATCAAATACTCTTGCAAGTAGTGCTTATGGTAGTTATTACACATTCCGTAACCAGCCATTAACTGTTACTGATTCAATATTCAAGGATAACTTTGCAAGTAGTGGTAGAGGAGCAGCAATAAACACATTCAATGATACAACAATTACCGGCAGCACTTTTATTAATAACAGAATTAATCAATACAGTAACAAAGGTGGAGCTGTATTCTCTGAAGAAGGTGACCTTATAATTGATGGTTGTGTATTTGTTAATAACAGTGCCAGATACAGCGTATCCTCATGGAGTGGTGATGTAACTGCCAATAATGGTACTGCAATATACAACGCAGAAGGCAATATGAACATCAAAAATTCAATAATCATTTCAAATGTTACCGTAGCAAATGCTGTATACAATGATGCTAGTGATGCAGAAGTTGTAGCAAACGGCAACTACTGGGGTACAAATGATATTGAAGGAAGATATGGTTCTAGTTCAAGTGCTGATGAAATAACAGTTGATAATTGGGTAATATTTAATGTTACAGCAACACCTGAAGATGTAGCATTCAAGGATAATGTTACAGTTATAGCAACACTTAATCAGATAACTGATGGAACAACAGTAAGTGATTCTGAAGAAAAATTACCTGATTATGGTGAAGTTACATTCACAGCAAAAGGTGGAATTATAGCAGACAAAAGTGTTGAACTAATTGATGGTGTAGCAACAACAACAATGACTGTAAAACTCAGTCCATTCACAATAACTGCAACATATCCTAACACAGAAGCAGTGTACACAGACGAAGCAACTATGCCTGAACCCGAAGTTATCGTGTTAAATGATGGTAACTGGACCAGTTACTTTAATGAAGATGGAAGTATCAATGAAGACATGGTTGTTCCTAACAGTGAATTACAGTTCAATGGAACATTCACTGACAGATTCATGATGATTAACATACCTGTAAATATTACAACAGCCACAACACAAGCTGTGTTAAACAATTGTTCATTCCTCGTAGTAAGCGATAATGTAAATATTTCAAAACTTGAAATGAACAGTCAGGATAGAGAAGATCCTTTAATAATTGTTGAAGATTCTTCAAACGTAAATATTGAAGAAAACACTTTATCAATAACCAATAATGAGGATAAAATAGAAACACGTGCAATTATTGTTGATGGCGGATCAGATAATGTAATTAAAAATAATACAATTACAGCAATAGGTCCTGAAAACCATATTGACTATAATTCAGACTTCTCAATCAATATGTTATACACTACTTCAATAGAAGCATCCAGTAAAAACTTAGTAATTGATTCAAACAAAATCACTACTAAAAAGAATGACCAAGAAGCAGAAAGTATGGGTACAATCTTCGGATTATATGTACATGGAACCGGTTTTGAAGATCATGTTGAAAATGTTCAGATCATCAATAACGAGATAATCACTGAAGGAGATGTTTATGAGTATGGTGTGAAAGTACACTATGCAAACAATACATTGATTGAAAACAACACTGTAACAGTTAATAGTGATTATTACGCTTCAGGAATACATGTATTTGTGATTACTGATTCCTTAATAAACAACAACATGGTTAACAATAAAGCAACCGACATTGGTTATGGAATTGTATTAGAAGGTGCTATGACTTTATCATATGACATTTATGGTACTGAAAATACTGTTGCATCCAACAATAATGTGTATGTTGAAGCCAACTTTGTATGGGGTATTGAAACTTATGCCGGTAAAGAAAACAACGTATCATACAATTATGTTACTGTAAATGCAAATGAAGGTGTAGGTATTGGTTTAACAGACCAGGAAAGTGTTGCTTCATACAACAACATAGAAGTAACTGGTAAACAGGAAAACATTTCATTAGCAAGTTATGATTACATTGCTCCAGATACAGCAGGGGTAAAAATTGCAGAAAATGGATTACAAGGTGTATCCGATAATATAGTAACTGACAATAATATTACTGTAATAGCACCTAACAGCAATGTTCCTGGTGTAAACATTACAACAACAAGTTACTCTTCCAGCTATAATGAAGTAACAGATAATTTTATCATATCACCACTCGGTTTAGGTGATAGTGGAGTACTTGATAACGGACGTTATAGCACTGTGGAAAACAACCTTCCTTCAAGTTCAGTAATTACTGATGAAACTTATGATATGTTCTTTGATGAAAACTGTGCATTATTACCTATATATAATCATGCAAACCTTGTAGTATCTGGTGAATTTGTGGATAATACCGTATTTATCTTTGATGGCGTGACAGTAAAAATAACCAATGATGGTACTGCAGTATTCCATGATGGTCAGGTAATGACAGGAAATAATGCACAAGTTACATTTAATGGACTTGTATTCGACAACACCATGGACGCATTCGTACTTGAATCCGAAGGTAATATCATAAACAATACTGTAATCAACATTAACAGTGAAGATGAAATCCATGCAATATACGTATACGATGACAACAACGTAATATCAAACACAA
>CAZUHM010000060.1:0-13276 GCA_964620575.1 uncultured Methanobacteriaceae archaeon
CTGATGCACCATTAAGACATGAAATTGATGATAAAGATGGCTTTAATGAAATGATTCAAAAAGAAGAAGTTTTCCCAGTACCTGCAGGAACAATAGCAGATCATTACATCCTGAACTTAGCATACGAAAAAGATGCTAAAATATTATCCAACGACTTCTTCAGAGACTACCAGGACGAATTCCAAGATATAAACAGTAGAAGATTACCATATAGGGTAAAAAATGGTAGATTCCAAATAGGAAAACCTGCACCACCTAAAAAAGTAAAAAACTTACTACAAAAAATCTGTTCTAAATCTTTAAACGAATTTGAAACAAGAGGGTTTGATGTTTACAAAGCGAAGAAAAACAGAAAATTCTCCGGTTTAGCAGTTGCACAGGAAGCAATAAATCGTGTTAGCAATGAAGAAGAAAACGCCATAGACTCAAAACTGGAAAACATCTTCACGAAAATACCATTGTTAAACAAGATGGTTAGCTTTGTAGATGATGAAGTAGAGGAAGCAGACTTCCTCATATTTGTACTGGTAAACCCTAAAGACTACAAGGAAGCAGTTAAAAATGCTGGAACTATCGCAGTAACGGTAAGAAACAAATTGAACCTTGATCATTCACCTCTTGTAGCAGTTAGAAACGATTTGTTCACAAGACCAGGAACATTCGAATTAAACATCATATACTCTGATGAAGTACTTGAAGAATCACCATACAACCTGAACATCATCATAAACGATTCAGACTATTCATTCATCAAACACAACTCAAGAAACATTGCAAGTACAATGGCAGCAAGACTAGGAACTTGGAAATTCCCAATAGTATCTGTAAAACCAAGCATGCTAATGGAAAAACCGGGTCAGTTCGAAATTTCTATAGAACGTGGAGGACGAAGATAAATGGCCTTTAATAATTTAATGAAAGGTTTATTCAGTCGTCTACTTCACAAAAGAGTTATCAGTATAGGAACAAAATATTTCGCAACAAACGAATTAGAAACAGATTACGTTTCATTAATTAACCTGACTAAGACAATGCTGGTTGAAATAGAACCTGCAGAAATCAACAGTCATACAATATTCGCTAACCTAGAACGTGAGATTGATCAGAGAGATTTACCTCAGAACAGGAAATTTATTGAACTAAAACCTGCAGAAAATGAGGTAAACGAGTTTGCACTGTTAAGTAACATCATAATGGGAAACGACCGTTACTTATATGTTGAACTGTTCAAACAGACAAATCTCATGGACACTTTTGCCCAGATGATTGAAAAAGCCAATGGGGAAATCATAGAAAAAAGCAGATCAGAACTTGTTTCAAAGATGCCATCCAAAAAAGAGGGAATAAGAATTGCAATAAAAATAATTACCCTCGGTATGAAACAGGGATGTAATGTAAGAGCTGCAGTGGGAATGACAGGTGCAGCATCCATCGAACGTGCAATTGATATGAACATGGAAATTGGTCCAACAAGCGGAGTGGGATTCACTAAACTAGGTGGAGAATATGGTGTAATCTTTGAAACAACACCAACTCTTGAAACAGTAAACATTACTCCTATGCAGATTGATAACTTCATGTACATTGATGCAAAGGATTCGACAGGATTCATCTCAAAATATGGTAAGGACAAGCTTATTGAGATAATGAATGATATCAACGCATACATTGCCAATGAAAGTGAAGGAAAAATAGAAGGTTACCGTGTAGGCGGGGACGACTTAATAATAAACTTTCCAAATAAGGAAATTGCATTGAAAACAGGACTGGACTGTGCATGGTATGCAATGAATAATGGACTGAACTTAAGAGTAGGGCTGGGTAAAAGCAGAAGAGAAGCCGGTGAAAATGCTCATCTAACTGACCAGCTTAAAATATATGAAAACACGCCGGTTATCGTATTTGACCTAGCAAATGGAAAATATGCATATTACATACCATCAGAGTTTACACGTTCTGCATTAGACTTTATTACCGATAGAAGTGCATTACTTATAGGAGTTTTCATATTCGTATTTATTGTAACTCTAATCGGTTGGAATACTGGTAATGCCTGGATGGGACTGGTTGCATTACTGTTTGCATTACTGGTAGTTACCTTAGCTAGCTAAAAGGAGGAATTATTATGAATGGTGAAACAAAAGCAAAAATATTGCTAATATTAGTAGTTGGACTTGTTGCATTAGCCTGTGGAACAATAGTATCAGCATTTGTACACTTAGACCTCCCACAAGAAGACATTTTAAGTGATTTGGAAAATGATACGGTCTTATCAATAAATGATACGAACAGTACTGCTAATAACACTTCAACAACTTCCAAGTCAAGTTACAGTAGCTCATATAAATCATCAAAGTACTACAGTTCCGGAAGCAGTAACTCATCCGGCAGTGGAAGCTCTTCATCTAGTGGAAGCAGTGACAGCAGTTCATCATCTGGCAGTGGAAGCAGTTCAGGTAGCTCAAGCGGTTCATCTTCCGGCAGTAGTTCTGGAAATACTCATGGAAATTCAAACAGTTCTTAAAACCTACTCTTTTTTATTTTAATTTTTTTATTAATCGATTTTTATGGAATAGATATTTATGAAAACTTTAGACAAAGGAATTTGTTCAATTGATTCTGTGAAGGTAAGTGGTTACCGTGAAGGAAAATATGGAGTAACCATAATTTACCATGAAAACTCCACATGTGTTGGAGTATACACAACAAACAAGGTATATGCAGCACCAATTGACATTACAAGAAAGCATTTGGAAAACGGTAAAATATCAGCCATCATAGTTAACAGTGGAAATGCAAACTGCTACACTAAACAGGAAGGTATTGAAAAAGGATTAGAACTAGCACAATTAACTGCAGATACCCTGCAGATACCAGTAGATGATGTTGCAGTAGCAAGTACTGGCGTTATTGGAAGACAGATGCCCATGGACATTTTGAAGCCTGTTGCTGAAAAATCATTGGCACAATTGGACAATAACAGACAAGCAGCTGATGATGCGGCAAACGCTATTCTTACAACAGACACTGTTAAAAAGGAATGTGCCGTAGAATCACAATTGTCCGATGGTACAACATTCAAGGTTGCCGGCATATGCAAGGGCAGTGGAATGATTGCACCGAATATGGGTACGATGCTGGGATTTATTACAACAGACCTTGAACTGCCACAGGACACGCTTCAGGAAGCATTGAATAAGAGTATTAAAAAGTCATTCAATATGGTGGTTGTTGATGGTGATGAAAGTACCAATGACACGGTCCTATTACTCAGTACCAATGAAGTAAGTGGAAAATATGATGAAAACTTCCAGGAAGCACTTGATTATGTTACCACAAGTCTTGCAAAACAGATTGCACGTGATGGTGAAGGTGCAGAGAAGTTCATGGAAGTAACTGCTGGTGGATGCAGAACACTTGATGATGCAATATGTGTTTCCAAGAGTATTGTGTCAAGTAGCCTTGTTAAAACTGCACTTGCAGGTGCTGATCCAAACTGGGGTAGGATAATTAGTGCTATGGGCTATTCCGGTGTTGACTTTGACCAGGAAAATGTTTCAATAAGTATAGGAAATCGTGACGAAGTTATTGTAATTGTAGATAAGGGCAATGTCACTACATATGAACATCCGGAATTGCTGGAAAAAGCAGAAAGTATTATGAAAGAAAAGACGGTTCTTATTAAAGTAGATTTACATGATGGAACACATCAGGCAACAGCTTATGGCTGTGACCTTACATGCGAATACGTGCATATTAATGCAGATTACACAACATAAAAAAATTTAGGAGTATATGGATAACATGGTAGAATATGAACCAACCGATATTAGTCGTGTTTTAATAGAAGCTTTACCTTACATTAAGAAGTTTCATGACAAGAAAATTATGATTAAGTATGGTGGACATGCAATGATTGATGAACATGCAATGAGTTCAACAGCAAGAGACACTGTACTTTTAAAGTATGTGGGAATGCAACCATTAGTAGTTCATGGTGGAGGACCGGAAATATCACGTAGCATGGACAAGATGGGTAAAGCTCCAAAGTTTATTGGAGGACTTAGAGTTACTGACTCTGAAACTATGGAAATTGTTAAGATGGTTCTTGTCGGTAAGATCAACACTGAAATTGTGTCTAAAATAGGATTACATGGTGGAAAAAGTATTGGAATATCTGGTAAGGATGATTTCCTTATTCAGTCATCCAAGAGAGATCCTACAAAGATTAAACAGGAAAACGGTGAAATTCTTGAAGTAGACCTTGGATATGTCGGTAAAATTGACAAGATTAAGAGTGATATTGTTGATGTTTTAACTAATGAAAACTATATTCCTGTCATATCCCCTATCGGTATTGATGAAATGGGTAACACACTTAACCTTAATGCTGATACTGTTGCTGGAAGTATTGCTTCCGAGATTGATGCTGAGAAGCTTATTGTTTTAACCGACGTTCCCGGAATTCTTACTGATCCTGATGATCCTGAAAGTATTATTCGCAGAATTCGTGCTGATGAATTAAGAGAATTAGTTAATGAGGGCATCATAACAGGTGGTATGATTCCTAAGGTTGAAACATGTATTAATGCTGTTGAAAATGGTGTTAAAACTGCACATATTCTTGATGGTAGAAGAGAACATTCGATACTATTGGAAATCTTCACTAAAGATGGTATTGGAACTATGGTAAGAGAATAATTTCCACAATTTTAATAATTACTTTCTTTAACAATAATCGAAAATCACATAATATATTAAAATAAATATAAATTATTAAAAGTGGTAAATTGAGGAAATAAAAAATGTACAATCGATTCGAGATAGCAAGAAGATTCGCAAAAAAAATTAAAAATGAACATATAAATAAAATAGTTTTGTTTGGATCTGTTGCTCGCAAGGAAGATACTGAAGATTCGGATATTGATATCTTAATAATTGCTGATGATGAAGAAGAAATTGAAGATTATGTTAGTGAAGAAGTTATCGATATTTTATTAACGGATAAACAATATATTTCTGCACACATTATGTCTCAACAACATTATGACAAGACAAAAAATTTCTCTTTCATAAAGAATGTTATCAAGGATGGTGTTATACTTGAATGAGATTGAACAATATTTAAAACGTTCCCAAGAAAAATTTGAAATCGGGAAAATCACTATTGAAAAAGGATATTATGCTGATTCAATTAGTGATTTTTATTATTCTATGGTTTTTATGGCTGTTGCATTACTTAGTGTAAAAGGTGTTAAAACAAAAACTCACGGAGGTTTAATTGGACAGTTCGGTGAAGAATTTGTATTGACAGGAGAATTTAGTAGAGATATAGTAAAATATTTTTCTCAAGCTGAAACTCTAAGAAACACAGTAGATTATGCTGCATTTAATGGTGTTACTAAAAAAATGGCATTAAACAAAATGAAACAAACAGAAAAGTTTCTTCAAGAAGCAAAAAGAGTTTTGAAAGAATATTATAATTACGACTAATATATTATTTTTTTCGACCTCTTTCATCAGCAAGATTATTTTATAAAAAAATCTATGTTATAAATTTTTAACTAATTATTTTTTTTTTGATTATTATGAGATCCGTTACTTTAACTTTAAATGAAATTAACCGTTTTATTGACCTTACCAAGAATTTACGTCATGAAACTCCTCATCAGTATGAACGTGTTCGTATTAAGGATGGTAAGATTGTTCTTATACTGTATAATTCCAGAAAGCTTGTTTATAATGATAATGATGGATGTTATGAGATTATAAACAGAGTCAAGGGCAAAAAGCGTGCTAAAAATGGTGATCTTAGAAAGTATAAAAATTCACGCTATAAATCAAAAAGTTCCAAAGCTAAAAATAATAAAAGGATGAATGATAATTCTACTAGTATTGCCGATTATTATGCATATACTATTGGTTCTGATGAAACTGGTAAGGGTGAATGGTATGGACCTCTTGTAGTAACTGCTGTATCTACATCACATGATGAAAATATTAAATTAAGGGAAATTGGTGTTCAGGACAGCAAGAGATTATCCCGAAAACAGATACTGCAACTATATGAGAAAATAGAAAAACTCGGAATAAAACATGAAACACTCGTTCTGAAACCATTTAGTTACAATAAACTGTATAATAAGTTTAAAAGCGAGGGAAAGAACCTGAACCACTTACTGGCATATCTTCATTCAAAGGCAATTACCAATTTACTGGATGAACTTGATTCCAATGACGTGCTGATAATTATCGACAAGTTTGACTATAAAAAGATGAATGAATATCTTGACATTAACGAGCGTGTGAAGATTATTCAGGAAACAAATGGTGAACGCTTTATTCCTGTTGCAACAGGTAGTATTATTGCAAAGTACTATTTTGAAAAAACATTAAAAGATATAGAAGAAAGATATAATATTAATCTTAGAGATACAAAACCTTGGGCTCTTGAAAAAAGTATTGTAGATAAAGTTGCAAAGACACACTTTAAGAATGTGAAATCATAATAATAAGATAAATAAGAAATTATTTTGGAGGACGAGCAAATTGAGTAAAATTGATGTGGCAATTATAGGTGCTAGTGGATATACTGGCGGAGAATTAATGAGAATTCTATCAAGACATGATAAAGTAAATATTAAATATGTGACAAGTCGTAAAAATGAGGGAGAAGATGTTTCACAACTACATCCTAACCTTGAAACATTGGATCTTCAGTTTTCAAACCCTAAACCTGAAGACATTGATGCTGATGTAATATTCAGTGCACTTCCTCATGGTGCTTCAATGAAACTTGTTCCCTCATATCTTGATACAGGCAGCAAAGTTATAGACCTTAGTGGAGACTTCCGTTTTAAGGATGTTAAAACCTATGAAAAATGGTATCATATGGAACATTTATATCCTGAACTAGAAGCCGTTTTTGGTGCTCCTGAGATTAATCGTGAACTTATCAGGGATGCTACACTTATTGCAAACCCTGGCTGTTTTGTTACGGGTGCTATATTATCAAGTCTTCCTATTGTTGAAAATCAATTAGTTGACAGAATCATACTTGACAGTAAGAGTGGTGTTAGTGGTGCCGGAGTAAATCCGTCTGCCAGTTCCCATTATCCTACCTGCAGTGATAATATCAAACCGTATTCTATTAATAATCATAGGCATACTCCTGAAATTCGGGAACAGTTAAGAAACTTTGGTAGTGGTGATGTTAAAGTATCATTCACTCCTCATCTTGTACCTGTTATTCGTGGTATAATAACCACCAACCATAGCTTCTTATTAAAAGATGATGTTAGTGCTGAGGATGTTTATAATTTATATGCTGAGTATTATAAAGACGAACCATTTGTTCAGGTTTTGAAGGACAACAGGATTCCTCTTCTTGCCAGTGTACGTGGTTCCAACAACTGTCAGATCGGTGGAATTTCTCTTGATGATGAAGATCATCTTGTTGTTGTTTCTGCTATTGACAATCTTGTTAAAGGTGCTTCCGGTCAGGCAGTTCAGAATATGAACATCATGTTCGGTTTTGATGAGACTGAAGGACTTAGAAATCTTGGTTTATACCCTTAGATATTGGATGTGATTGAAATGGATTTGGTTGTTTATTATTCAAGAACAAGTAATACTAAGATGGTTGCACAGGTTATTGCCGATGAGACTGGTGCAGGTCTTTTGGAAGTTAAGGATAAGAAAAGTAGGTCTGGTGTATTTGGTTTTGCCAAGGGTGGTTTTGATGCTCTAAGAGGAAATAAGACCGATATTAGATATGATGAAGTGAATTTGCAGGACTTTGATACTGTTTATATTGGTACTCCTGTCTGGGCTTCAAGGCCTACTCCTGCTATTGTTCAATTTATTGATGAGAATGATTTTTCAGGTGTTAATGTTGTCACTTTTGCTACTATGATGGGTGATGGTGGAGACAGTACTGTTGAAATGATGAATGATGCCATTAAAGCGAAGGAAGGTAATGTTCTTCGTTCTTTTAGTCTTGTTACTAAAAATAAGGACATTAAAGAGTTAACTCTTGAGGCTTTAAGCAATGATTAAATTCCACCCCCTTTTTGACTATTTTTTTAGATAATTTTTCTGAATTGTTATCTTCTTTTTCTACATTTACCAAAAGTATAAATTTAGGTAATACTAAAATCGTATTGTTTATTCAAAAAAGCTTTAATAAAATGAAAATTAAAGTAAAAAAGATTATAGTAAAATAAATATGAATTATCAAATAAAATTAAAAGCATACAATGAAAGTCTAAAAATATTAAGTGGATATGATATTATGAGAAGTTTAGTAATATATTATACTAAAACAGGAAATACCCGAATAGTAGCAAAAACTATTCAGGAAGAGCTGGGAGCGCATCTAAAGGAAATTACTGATTATACTAATGAAAGAACAGTAATAGAATACATGTTCACAAGTTTAATAGATTCAGCAAGTATAAATCCCAGAAAAGTTGATATAGATTATTACGAAACAATATTCATAGGAACACCAGTATGGTTAGGAAGCATCACACCGGCAATTAAGAAAATTATAGATAATATTGATTTCAAAAATAAGAACATAATCCTTTTTAATACTATGAAAGGTGTTGGTGGAGACATAGCCATAAAGAGAATGACAAAATTAGTCCGAAAACATAACGGAAATATCATCGGAGCATTCAGCATCATTACAAGAGGATTAGAGAATGATATCATAACAAGTACACATGAAGCTCTGAATGATTTAAATATAACCTAGTTTGGAGTAAGAAAATGACTTCAATAATATTGTATTCAACAAATAATAAGATAAGATACATATCCCAGATAATTCAAGAAAAAACTAATTCAAAATGTGTTGAAATAAAAGACCTCAAAAAGAAAACAGGTTTTATGGGAAATTTAAGAAACAATTTCAATGCACTGAGTTCTAAAAAAACTGACATCGAACCCGAACATATTGATTTAACAAGCTATGATTTAATTCTAATAGGCACTCCCTCAACATTCGGTGGAATATCACCAGCAATATCAACATTCATAGATAAAAACTCATTCAAAAACAAAAACATAATCCTCTTTACAACCACAAATTCAAGACAAGGATACGACGTCCTAAACAAAATGAAGAAGAAAATAGAGAATAAAGAAGGAAAGATAATAAACACATTCATTATGCGAGTAAACAATAAAAACAAAGAAGAACTAAAAATTAACACATTAAAAGTCATAAAAGAACTCGACCTAGACTTATACATATAAACCCCCCTTTTATTAAACCTTTTTTTATTGAAAAATTATAATTAACTTATATAATGCAAATTAAAGACTAAACTATTGATGACAAAAAAATTAGCTTTAATGTTAAATACCTTTAATAATATAAATAAAAGTATAATGAAAAATCAAATAAAATGAATCAATCTTAAAACAAAGATGAACTCATTAAAAGGAGAACATGAGATGGTAGATGTAATCACATATATTACAAGAAAATCTCATAAGCCTCTGATTATAATTCCAGTATTATTAATGATTCTTTCACTAGCATATCTAGGAATCTTCGGATTAAACGAAGGAGTAGATCTTAAAGGAGGAACACTGGTAACACTAGAATTAAAAGAACAAATGTCTGAAGTGGATGTGACCAACACAATCTCACAAGGACTTGGAGCACAGGAAGTAGACACATCCCTTTCCGGAAATACTGCCACAGTAACAATCTCCGGAGATGTTGACCAAGCCCAGTTTGAACAGAAGTTCTCGGATAAATTCAATATACTGAGTTTCAAGAGTGTTGGTGCATTACTAAGTGGTGCTGCTATGGAACAGATTGCATATGCACTTATATTTGCATTTGTATTCATGGCAATAACAGTATTCTACGTATTTAGAGACCCTGTACCATCACTGGCAATCATACTCTCAGCAGTATGTAACCTATCAATAGCAGTGGGAAGTATGTCCTTATTTGGAATACCACTTTCTATAGCAAGTGTAGGTGCATTGCTCATGCTCATAGGGTATGGAGTAGACACAGATATTCTTCTGACAACACGTTTACTCAAACGTTCAGATGGAGATCTTGATGATAGAGCAGAAGGAGCCTGTAAAACAGGAATAACCCTCACAATATCAGCACTTGCATCAATGGTAGTACTTTTCATAGTTGTACGTGTATTCATTCCATCAGCACAGGTACTGGAAGACATATCTGCAGTTCTTATAATGGGATTAATATCAGACTTATTATCCACATGGCTTATGAACTTAGGAATTCTTAAATGGCACATGGAAAGAGGTGGTCACAATTAATCAAGCCACCAAACAATTTTTAAAACGACCAAGAACCATAATATTGGCAGTACTCTTAATAGCAAGTATTGTGTCAATAGCAGTCTTTGGTCTGCAGGAAGGTCTTGACCTAGCAGGAGGTTCAATGATTCAGTTACATCTTGAAGAACCGGTAGATCAGGACACAATGAATACAGTAACAGCAGTACTGGATAAAAGGTTAAACGCCTTCGGTATAAGTGACGTTCAAGTAAGACAAAGTGGAAGTCAAGACGTAATCGTGGAAATAGCGGGAGTAAAACCCGAGGAAGTCGAACGTATTATAAGTACACCAGGTAAGTTTGAAGCAAAAATCAACAACAAAACTGCACTGACAGGTTCAGACATTACATCTGTATCAGCAGCAGAAGTAACCGGAACAAGATGGAAAGTGCCTTTCGCAGTTTCTACAGAAGCAGCAAACAAATTTGCAGATGTTGCAAAAGGACAAGCAGGAGCAGAAGTACAGATGTTCCTTGATGATAAACTCATATCATCACCACAGTTAGATGCAGGACTTGCAAATGGTGTAGGATCAACTGATATAGAAGTATCCGGTGGAGAACAGACAAGAGAACAAGCACAAACACAAGCAACAGAAATTCATACTGTGCTTGAGTCCGGTGCATTGCCTGTTAAATTATCCATCAGTGGAGTAAACAGTGTTTCAGCAGAACTTGGTTCACAGTTTGAAACCGGTTCACTTGTAGCAGGAATACTTGCACTACTTGCAATAGTAGCAATAGTATCCTATAAATACAGGTCACCGTCACTAGTACTTCCAATCGTATTTACAAGTCTTTCAGAACTTTTACTCATACTGGGTTTTGCATCCATCGTACATTGGAATCTTGACTTATCAGCCATTGCAGGTATGATAGCAACAATAGGTACGGGAGTAGACGACCAGATTGTTATGACTGATGAGGTTCTTGCAAGACGTGACAGAAGTGACAGAAAGAATATTGTGAAAACAAGAATTAAGGATGCATTTTTCATAGTGTATGCTTCTGCAGGAACACTTATTGCAGCTATGCTTCCTCTTGCCTATATTGGATTTGCTAGAGGTGCAACAGGTATCGGTATGCTTACCGGTTTTGCAGTAACAACAGTTGTAGGGGTTCTTGTAGGTATCTTCATTACAAGACCTGTATTTGCTGATTATATGGAAACATTCCTTGTGAAAAATCCTCGTGAACAGATAAGTATCAGCAAATCTTCAAGTTCAAAACCTAAAAAGAACAAGAAAAAAGGAAGAAAAACCATTGCTCGTGAAGAAGCAGAGAAACAAAAGAAAAGAAGATTCTAAAATCTTTCTTTTCAAACCTTTTTTATTTAAACACCCAATTAATAGAAATTATTTTTTTCAAGATTTAAAATGATAAATATTAAAAAATACTAATTTTATATTATGTTAAACAAAGACCATCCACGATATGAATCATTACTTTATAGGGAGAAAATTGTAGAAGCTCATAAGAATGGTATTTTAGCTGATTCTGGTATGATAGCTCATGGAAGGGGAGAAACATATGACTATCTTATCGGTGAAAAGACTACGGACAATTCCTTAAATACCATTGAGGTTGCCAGCTGTTATTTTTTAACCCGTAAACGTCCTGTTTTAAGTGTTAACGGAAATACCACAGCTCTTGTAGCAGAGGATGTTGCACGTTTAGCCGACATGCTGGACATTCCTGTTGAAATTAACCTGTATTACAGAACTCCTGAAAGAATAAAAAATATTGAAGATGTTTATAAAAAATTAGGTGTTAAAGAGTTACTTGGTACTGACGAGGATGATTTTATTGACACCCCTGACTTAAATGGACCGCGCAGCCCTGTCAGTATTGAAGGTATCAATAAGGCAGATTTAATTTTTATTCCATTGGAAGACGGTGATCGAGCAGAAAAGTTATCAAAGCTAGATAAAGATATTGTTAATGTTGATCTTAATCCATTGTCCCGTACTGCCGTCACATCTACTGTAACTATTGTTGACAACATTGTACGTGTAATGCCATTGCTTATTGACTGTGTTGAGAAATATATGGATTATGATAAGAAGATACTTTTAGAAAAAATCAGTGAATTTGATAATCGTCAGAACCTGGATAATGCAATTCAGGATATTATGAAAAGATTTGAATAATATATATTACAGATGTAAATATTAAGTATGAATTTTTGAGGAGTTAATTAATTTGAAAGTTTTCGGTGTAACGGGTCTTCCCGGATCAGGTAAAAGTATTATTTCACGTATTGCTAAGAAAGAAGGCATATATACTGTTAGTATGGGTGATGTTATACGTCGAGAAGCTGAAAGACGACACTGTACAACTGGTGAAGCTGCTGTTAATCTAAGAAAACAATACGGTAATAATGTTGTGGCTGACAGATGTATCCAGGAAATATTTAACCATTCACGTAACAGATATAAGAAGAATCAGCATGTTAAGAAGATGCATAAGTCCAACAGCAGATACCAGCCTCCTCAGAAATACAAGAAGATTGAACAAGATGTTTATATTATTGAAGGAATAAGAAGCCCGTATGAAGTACAGTATTTCAGGAAAAGATTTAAAAACTTTAAAGTAATTGCCATCCATTCAAGTCCTAAGGAAAGATATAATCGTCTTGTTAGACGTAAAAGAAGTGATGATTCAAGTGATTACAACGTTTTCAAAAAAAGGGATAACAGAGAACTTGATTTTGGTATAGGAAATGTTATTGCCGAAGCAGATTATATGCTTATCAATGAAGGCCATATTCAGAAGTTTAAGAATAATGTAAGGGTGCTGATACAAAATGAAATCAAACCAAGAAACAACTTTAAAAAACATCCAAATAAGATTAAAGGCAAAGGTAAACCCAACAGAAGACAGGTTAAAGGTAGAAAACAGTATGCTAAATATGATGGGAGAAAAACTTACAATCAAAA
>CAZUHM010000061.1:0-13239 GCA_964620575.1 uncultured Methanobacteriaceae archaeon
ATTCTTGCAACAACATATCCTGTTTTTGCTTTGTAACCTAATTTTCGAGCTTTGTCAATTCTTGTTGGTTTATCAATTCTGATAATAACAGGTTGTCTTCTCCACTTAGGTAATCTTTCTCTCATTAATTCTTTTACGTATGATTCACTTGGGTTTTTCCATGCGTCTTGCATATGTTTATACATTAATATACACCTCATTGTTCAGCCAGTCGGCCACATCCAATTTATTTTAATTGTGTATTAAGGGATTGTTTCCCTCAAATCAAAACTAATGTTTATAATTTTTTTAAAATTAGTTTCTTTATTTTATTACAGTCATTAAATTGGGAAGATGATTCCCTAATTTTCATATAATAACTAGATTATATTTACCAAATAACAATATATAATCTATATACTATACAATATTTGTTTATTTAGTTATATAATATTGTTGTTTATGTGATTGGGATGTGAGGACATTTTCACATCAGTCTAGCAAATCAAAGTTTTTTATAATCTGATTTAATATTCTCATCAATCTTGTTCTTTTAGCTAGATGCTAATGTTACTCATGAAAATAATAGTCAAGTATATATTCCTTGTCATTATATTTATTAATAATAGAGTTATTTTTCTTTTCATAATATAATAAGTCTTATTTTTAATATTTTGACATTTATATTGCTTGTCATTTAACTCACTCACTAAAATGTGATTAATAATAAATTCTATTTATTCTTTTAAAAATATGACCTAATAAAAGCAGGAAGCGTTGACACCCTTTGCCGGATATGGAAAAGAGAATATGATAAATAATTAGTGGAGTTTATTTTTATGGAGTTTTGTCCAGACTGTGGAAAAGTTTTATTGCCAAAACATAACGTCTTATGCTGTTTAGCATGTGGATATGAAAAAGTTTTGTCTGATGATAAAAAGAAGGATTATATCATAGAAGAAGATGTTTCGGATAAACAGGAAATAATTGTCACAGGAGATAAAGTCAATACGATGCCTACAACCAAGGGATTGTGTTATCGTTGTCATAACCGTGAACTTGAATGGTGGATGGTTCAAACACGTAAATCTGATGAAGCTACCACAATATTCTATCGTTGTACCAAGTGTGGAAATACTTGGAGACGTTAAAATAAGAAAAAAAGTAAGAATTATTTTGAAAAACCAAAGGAATATTTGTCAATTTGCTCAATGACATTGTTTGTTGTTTTTCTTTGAATTCTATCAAGATTCGCTTTCTGTTTTTCAATAGTTTCTGTTATTCCTAATAACTCTTCGACTGTTGCAACGTCATCACTTCTACACATCCAACCAGTAGTGTTACCTGCTACATTGTCCAGGTTCTCAAATTTATCAGGAGTATAATATTTGAAATATGATTTAATTTTGAGTTTTTGTTGTTCGTTGAGTGTTTGTGTTACCTGATAATATTTGGTTGATGTGTTGCAGTCTAGAGTTGAAAGTCTAAGTTTTAGCTCTTGCTCATTATTATTCATCATAACATATTTTCTTATATACTTACTATATAGTATACTTTTTGGTATTTAATTTCTATTTTTATTATATATTGTTTAACTTTTGCAATATTTTATAGAAAATTCGATAATGACTATTTTAAAGGATATTGTTAATTAAGTATGCTTCTTTTTATTTAACTTTGTATTTTTTTTATTTTATTAAAGTATTTTTTAATTTCTATCAATGAATCCTTTTTTATTAAAATAAACCTCAAAAAAGTTTTTATTTATTTTTTAAAATTTTTTTCTAATTTGCTTTTTGATATAACGAATTCGTATTAATATCGAAATAAACAAGTAATAAAAATAATGAAAAAAGGTAAGGGGATCAATATGAACGTAGTTGTTAATTAATCATAACGGGCCTTTATTTTCTCTGCCTTCACGAACACCAGTACCTGCTTCTTTCTTCATCTGTTCCGGTTTGAATAACATCTTAACCAGGTTATCTGCATGTTGTGTAGCTCTGTTATAAGCCAGCTGTTTAAGGTCTTTTTCATCATATCCTTCATCCTCATGAACAAAAACTTCAAGAATATGTGTGTTGGTCATAAGCTGAGCCTGAATAAGTCCGGTACTGGCCTCATGAGCACAAAGTTTGTCAATTTTTTCTCCACCAGGCATACCAAAAGCCATCACGATGTCACAATCTTCTTCTTCAATCAGTTTCTTGGCAGCAACTGGTAAATCTTTCACACCAGGAACGTAAGATTCAATAAATTTAACGCCGGTAACTTGTTCTTTTATTTGATTAACAGCAGCACTTGCCATATCAAAACGTGCGAATGTGGTGCTGCATATTCCAATTCTTTTTGTCATTAATTAACAACTCGTTCTGTTTATAAAAATTTAACTTCCTTAACTTCGAATGATTTTTTGAGTCTTTCAAGGTCTATACTACCAGTATGGAACATTTCACCAGTTACCATGTCATTAACGATAACTTGAGCTGGTGCAAATATGTCTTTAGGTATTTTGTAGAAATCGCCATCAGCTTCTTTGTAGAATTCAAGGAAACTTTTACCATAGTTTTCTGATGATGATGAAGGTAATGTGGTAGCTAATTCTTCCAGACTTTCTCCTTCATCCGGTTCAATATAATAATAAGTTCTACCACCAAAGATTATGGCATCATTGGTTTTGCCCATTGCTTTAAGGTTATCAGGATCAACCGGTGTGATAGGAGTAATTCCGGCAGCGTATGTAATTTTGGTTACATCAAAGTCCATTACTTCATACATTTTGAATATACCTACTTCAAGAGCTCTTCCTGAAATCTGAATAGAACCAACTAATGATGCAGTAGGTGCTACGAGTATTGTAAGATTTTCTGTTGTAACTCCACATTCATCTGCAATAAACTGTGCCACTTCTTCTGTAGGAAGTTTATTTGCTTCTAATGTAATAACTGCGATATTTGAATCTTCAGTATATTCGGTTATTTTATAAATTTCATCATCTTTAAATTTATGTGCCTGTGCAGGTCCTGAACCCATTGCAAAGTAGTCGCCCACTTGAATTTTCCATCCTGCTTTTTGTGAACCTAGTGTGGTCAATGCAGGGAAATCAGTTTTTACTTTAACTGCAGGCATGGCCATAATGTCACTTAAATCTCCTGGAATTGAAATACCGACATCACATATTCCACCAAGACATACTTTTGTGAATAATTCTCCACCTTTAATACTTCCTTTTGCATTTACTCCACAGTCAATTACTTGTGTACCGTTTGATAATGTTGATGCTATTAATTTAAGTTTATCTGCATCTGCAACCATTTTGTCAGCAATTTTCTTTGCTGCAACATTCATACTTTCACTCATATCCTAATCTCCTAAAACATAGTTTATATTAGTTCAATATTAGTTTATTCTTATTTATTATTCACTAATATTTAATTATACGATTATTATTACTTTTATTAATATTAAATTTTATGGATAATCATTTTCTAAATAATTACCATTTTTTTAATATTTCCCTACACTTATCCCAGTCATGTTCATAGATATGCAGACTCATTGCATGATGAACCATGTTTACAAGCTCTGTATTAGTGTTTTCTGCAACATAGTAACCAACTTCTCTGATACCGAAGAGATTCGGGAATGTAGCTCCACCACAATCATTGCTTCTGAAAAAATCAGTCATATACAGTTTATCGTCACGAATTAAGAAGGCAATTTCCTGGAGGCATGGTATTTCATCTACTTTATTATCTTGGATAGGATCAATAGTAATGGCAATTGCACGACGTGATTCACGACAGTTGTTCAGTTTTTCAATACATTTATCTAGCTGGTCAATTTCAAAATATTGTCTGAGACGATTACCATAAGTGTAAACAAATCCTTGTTCATTAGATGGGTCTAACAATTCCTGTTTATATGTTTCAAGACGGTCGTCATGCCATGGTGAACATTCAGGTATAGTATCATCCTGTGGATCTGTAATTTCAAGCATCACGTTCTGCAATTCCTTGGTTAAACTACCTCTTTCATCAGTTACTTCATGACCTTCCTGCATAATCTTCTTTACACAGGTAAGCCAAGCATTTGCAATATTGTTGGTTCTAATAAATTTTGCCATTTAAATACCTTCTTTCTTAATTTCTTTTAAAATATCTAATTTTCCTTGACTGATTTCATCTTCCAACATTCTCATTCCACAATCAGGATCTATGATAATGTTATCTTTCTTAATAATATCTTTTACATCTTTAACAGTTTTAATAACGTCTTCCTTATTATCAACAGCTTTTAATTTTGTATTCACACAGCCTATACCAATATTTTTTCCACATGATGACTTCCATTCCTTTTTCAGTGTACCAATGTTTTGTGGCATACCTGAAAATTCAAAGTCCAAAATATCCACGTCAAAGTCTAACAAGTCCTTCATGACATTTTCCAAGTCACCGCAAACATGTAATATTACGGGAATATCTAATTCTTCACTAATCATTTCCACAGCATTTCTGGATACATTAATGTCTTCTGCTCCTGTGGAAATGAATGGTTCGTCAATTTGTATGGCACATGCTCCTGCTTTCTGTAACTCTTTAGCTTCAACAAGCAATGCCTTGGCAATATCATAAATTGCATTTTCTCTGGTGGAATAGAAATGTTCAATCATGGATGAATGAGTAAGTGTTGTTGGACCGGTTAAAATTCCTTTTACACCTTTTGCTTCCTGATTAAAAATATCTTCCAGAGATGCGTTTAATCGGAATTGATTATTTAATGATTTGGCTGTACGAAATGCTAATTGAAAATCTCTGACAGATATGGGATGTGCTGCTGGCGTAATTTTTCCTTTAATATATGCAGTATTGTCCTCTATTTTAAATCCGTTTATTTTACTGGCAAATATTTTTACCATGTCTCCCCGAACTTGTCCATCACAGATAATATCAATGTCATTGCTTACGAAAGATTTTACTGATTCAATTATTGCCTGTTTATATGAATCGTATATTCCTAGAGTCTGGCTTATTTTTTCATTGAAACTTTGTGCCTCAAAACTATGTGTTGGGTAACTACCAACTATTGTTGTAATAATACTCATTTTTTCCATATCCTAAAAAATTGAAAAATTCTCTATATTTATGTATGTCTTGAAAAATAATTATATTTTTAATTTCTCATTAGTTGTTGGTATTATGATAAATTCATCAACATATACTACTTTAATATATGGTAATACATCACTTTTTTGAATAAGAATGCTGTGAAAGCATGTCAAATCAAACAAAGTCAATACGGAAAATATTGGGATAAAATCAGAAAATATGTTTGAATTTTAATTTTTATGCTTAATTGTAAAAAAAATATATTTGTAGGGGGGGGGTTAATTTTTGTTATCTTTTTGTTGTTACTATATGGGCTACTACCATAGCACTCAGGAATAAATAAGTTACAAGTGCAGAACCATTGATAGTCCTTGTAATAATAAATAGTCCCAGAATTGTTTGTGCGATAAATGCAGATAATGAACCTGTCAGTAACGCTTCACGTCCAAGATATTTTTTATTTCCACGTTCACGTTGTCTTCGATACTTGTTGAGAACTTTAACACCTATAATAATAACGGATATTACCCAAATAATCATTACAGCCAGTGCAATGTATCCAAAGTCAAATCCATAACCAAATATTCCTGGTAAGAAATAATCAATTACGTCTTTTTTAGTTACTAAAATACCATAGAACACAGGGAATGGTAATCCGAATAATGTTATGAAAGTTAAAGGTAATGATATGTATCCGTCACTATTTCCTAGACCAGTGCTACCCCAGTATGTGGCGTTAGCGGTATGTCCCCATAAGTTTGTATTTCCCATAACTAATTTTATACTTGATAACTGGTTACTGCTCATACGATCGATTCTTGAAAGTGGACTAATAATTTCCATTCCTAATAATTGTGACAATCCTTCCATCAATGCGAAAATAACAACTAACGCTATTACCAGAAGAATTACATTACGAACAGTCAGATATGAGCTTTCCCTTTTGAAATTCTTACTAATTATTAAGAAACCCGCGATTAAACCAAGTACCCACATAATTAAGAAATCACGGTGTACGATTGCTCCGAATATTGTAATACCGAAAGTAATTAGGTACACCAATAATTTAATGTTTGATGTCTTGGATCCTTGATCTTCTATCACGGGGATTATCGACCACGACGTTACCACTACCAGTATGGCCAATGGACCATATGGGTGTGTAAATTCGTGATGATTAAACATTGGCAGAATAAGACAAGCTGCATCTATACCAAATAGAACTGTTATTCCAACACCTAAAATCAATGATAGAACAAATACTAAACTAAAGTTCAATGGAATGAAGTTTAATAATAATAAAACTCCAATATGCATCAGAATAGCGAATTCTAAAATCAATATTAAGTGACTTGAAGCAATTAATGCCATATAATCATCTGTCCTTTAATATTATATTTGATAATAAAAATTTTCTATTTTTAAATTTTTTAAGATAAATATCATCTTAAATCATATTCTATATTTATATTAATAATTGCTATTATTAAAAATCTTTGGTAGTGTTTTCAAAATGGGTTATATTTTATCAGAAAAAATAGGTAAGTATATAATGTTTTAAAAACATATAATGATATAGTTATTTGGGCTAGTAGCTCAGCTTGGTAGAGTGTCGCCTTGGCATGGCGGAGGCCTCGGGTTCAAATCTCGACTAGTCCACTACTATTTTTCTTAGTTTTGATATTTTTCGTATGTTTTATAGATTTCATTCACAATTAAATCAATCAGATTATCTGTTTTTAATTCAATTGTTTCTGGTTTTTCACTTAGTAACTCTTTGGAAATGTTGATAATTTCTTCTAAATTTGTAGATCTTTTCATCAATCCTTTTTCAATATAATATGTATCTACTGATAACTGTTTTCCCGGATAACATGATATGACAGGTGTTCCAAGAAGTGCTGATTCTCTGTTCATAGTACCGCCGGCACCAATAACCAGGTCTGCCTTTTTCATTAAACTGAACGTGTCTACAGGAGTTTTGATTATATGAACATTTTCCATGTCTTTAAATATTTCGCCCTGAGTTTTAAAACGTGGAATGACAAGTATGTCAGCAGTATCCTTAAGTGCATCAACAATAGGGGATAATACTGATTTTGTACAGTCAGCATCCAGATATGATGCAAGGGACGGTTCTGGTCTCATTAAAATTATCTTTTCATTCTTAAGATTAAGATTTAAATCTTTCAAGATATTTTCATTATAATCAAAATCTTCCAAATGAGTTACTTCACAAGTACCATTGTATCTTACAATGTCATTAGGATTCATTCCAAAGTGTATCGTGTTCCATACATCAAATATTTCAGGAATGATCAATTTGTTGGTTAATGGTAATGTAAGTTTATTTGCTGCGATGGCATGCTCATTATCCAATACGAATATGTTTGGAATTCCTAATCCAAATGCAACTCTAGGCAATTCGATTGAATGTTTTGTGATTGCAACATCAATATCTTCTTTTGCTATGAATTGGGATAGTTCATATGCACGTTTTGTACTGGATAATAGTTTTTCTTCAAGTGTAACTCCATGGTTACCTATTGAAGTATATTCTAATCCGAATATGTCTAATAAATCATGAATGTTTGAAAAGTCTCTTGCCGTTATTAACACTTCATGTCCATCAGCTTTTAATCTTTTTATTATTCCATTAAAAAAACGAACATGTGGTGAGTTCACAATATCTATCCATATTTTCATAGTAAAGCTTCCTAAAAAAAGTTAAAAAATTTAGTCAATACTGACTATCGGTTTTGGAATTTTTTGTATAAATCAATAATTTCTTGGACACCTTCGTCCGTTTTTAAACTGCATTTAACAACAGGTATGTCAGGATTAATGGTTTTAATGTCATTTACCATTTTATCTGCATCTGCACCTACAGCATCTGCCAAGTCAACTTTGTTAACAATAGCCATGTCTGCTCCTTTGAAAATCATTGGGTGTTTTTCTGCAGTGTCGTCTCCTTCGGTTACACTGATAATTACTGTTCTTACATGTGCACCTAGGTTGAAGTCGGCAGGACAAATTAGGTTTCCTACATTTTCAATAAACAATATTGAAATATCATCTAATGGTACGTCAGGTATGGCGTGTTCAATTAAATGTGCATCCAGATGACATTCCTTTCCGGTGTTCAATCCTTTAACAGGCACATTTTTTTCTTCAATTCTTTTTGCATCGAATTTACTTAAAATGTCTCCTGCTATTACTCCTATATCATCATCCATTTCATCGATAAGTTTTTCCAGTAATGATGTTTTACCGGAACCTACTGCACCTACAAGGTCTACAGCAAATACGTTGTGTTCATCGAATAATTTTCTGTTTTCATAGGCTAGTTTATCATTTGCTAATATGATATCTTGTTCAATTTCAATACTTGCTACATTATGCATCTTCATCTTCCCTTTCAATTTTTATTGTTTTAATGTTACATTCTTGTCCTTGTATAATATGTACTCTTGTATTTCCGCAATCTGGACATGTTGCAACTGTCATTAAATGATCCATATTTTCATCATTTTTTGTTTCTCCTGTAAAACCACAGGATTCACATTCGATTTTTGTTGGAATCATGTTAATGATTATTTCGGCATCTTCGAATATTGTTCCTTCCCTAAGTATGTCCATCATGAACTTCAATTGTTCAGGATTTAGCATAGTTAGTTCTCCAACTTCAAAAACTGCTTCATTAATTTTTATTGCATCGTTTTTCTTTGCAGTATCTAATATGGCTTCTACCATACTATTTGCCATGGATAATTCATGCATGGTTATTTACTCCAATTATATAAAATATTTCTATCTATAATTTTTTTGATTATTATTTTCTTATATTTTAACTTTTTATTTTTCTACCTATTTAATTTAATTTATTTTAAATAACAATGTTAACTAAATAAATTATTTTAAAAATAAAAAACATATCCAATATAAATAAATTCTTATATATGAACGAAAAATATTTCAAGTAATTTAAATAATAAAGGGGAGAATATACGTGATAATAGGTGGATCTGCATCCCAAGCATTAGCCAGTCAAGTAGCAATAGAATTAAATGATAAACTATGTTCAGTTGAAACAAAGAAGTTTCCTGATGGTGAACGATACTTCAGAATAAAAGATGAAATATCTGAAGATGAAAAAGTAATAGTGGTACAGTCAACAGGCTATCCTCAAGATGAAAATATGATGGAACTATTCTTCATCCTGGACACATTAGGTGATATGAATGTTACAGATATAACAGTAGTGTCCCCATATTTAGGATACAGTCGTCAAGAACGCAGATTTAAAGATGTTGAATGTATATCAGCAAAAGCAACAGCAAAACTAATACAGACAATGGGCGTAAAAAGATTAATATCATTAAACCTGCATGAAGAAAGTATCTGTGATTTGTATGATATACCAGTAGATAATCTATCAGCAATGCCTGCAATAGCAGAACACATCAAAAACACATTCGATGTTAAACCTGTAATTCTCGCACCGGATAAAGGGGCAATGAATTTTGCAAAAGAAATAGCATCAATACTGGAAACAGATTATGACTACCTTGAAAAAGTAAGATTATCGCCGGAAGTAGTTGAAACAAAAACCAAAAACATTTCAGTAGAAAACAGAAGTGTTGTAATCATAGATGATATAATCAGTACTGGTGGAACAATAGTTAATGCAATAAACATTTTAAAGGAACAAGGTGCAGTATCAGTAGATGTATTTTGTGTACATCCGGTATTAGTAAATGATGCAGTAATGAAAATCAACGCGGCAGGAGCACACAGTGTTCAGGGAACCAATACATTAAAAAGTGATGTATCATTTATCAGTGTTGCAAAAACAATTGCAGACCACATAAATTCATTATAAAATATTTTTTTAAAAAAAGGAATGAAATGATTAGAAGTCAAATTCATCATTTCTGTAATTATTTTTTCTATAATTGTCATTATAGTCATTTTTTCTATAGTTGTCAGAATAGTTTGTTTTTCTATACGTATTTTTCTTGTAGTTACTTTTTCTATAGTTATCTCTGTTATAGTTGTCTCTATTATTGTAATGGTCTCTGCTGTTATAATGATCCCTGTTGTTATAAGAGTCCCGGTTATTGTAGTTATCCATTTTATAACTGTTTTTAGGATAGTTATCATTTCTATGAGGATTAAATTTCCTGCTCTTTCTGTTGTGCTTATTGTTTTTGAACTTGTTTTCATTAGGGCTACGTTTAGATTTTTCACGAGGACGTGCAGGTTCTATGTGAACATGCTTATTTTCAATGTATGTTTCACCCATAAACCTATAGAAATCGGAAGCATTTGCATTAGGAATTTCAACAAATGAAAAATTATCAAATATGTCAATATTACCTATCTGATGACCATTTAAACCTGCTTTTTCATGAATGGCGTTAATTATTGTGCTGACACTCATTTGCTGCTTTTTACCAACACTCATAAAGAATCTTACAAATCCTTCATGTGCTTCAGTATCACCAAATTCTTCTTCCTTGTATCTGCTGTCTTCCATTATTCCCTTAAGGAGTGTTGCAGCAATGTCAATGGAATTGTAATCCTCTTCGATAAGTTTTTCAATGATGTATATTTCTTTGGAAATGTCCTCTGTTTCAATACGTTCCTTTAACTGTTCAATGAAGTTGTCCTTTTTGACTTCTGCAACATCACTTATTGATGGGATTGGTGCCTGATCAATGTTTGTTTTAGCATATCTTTGAATATCCCTTAACTGGTATATTTCACGTCCGGATACAAAACTGAATGCCTTACCAGTCTTTCCGGCACGACCCGTACGTCCAATTCTGTGAACATAATACTCATTATCGTTCGGTATGTCGAAGTTAAATACTGCTTCTACACCTCCAACATCTATTCCACGGGCTGCAACATCTGTTGCAACGAGAATTTCAAGATTTCCGTTTTTGAATTTATGCATTACACGATCTCTTTGATTTTGTGTTAAATCACCATGTAAACCGTCGGCAAGATATCCTCTTATCTGCAGGTGACTAACAAGTTTATCTACCTTTCTTTTTGTGTTACAGAAAACTAATGATAAGTCAAAATTATTCAAGTCTAAAAGTCTTGATAATAATTCCAGTTTCATGTCTTCTTTAACTTCAAAGTATTTTTGTTCAACATCAGGCGTTGTAAGTTCATGTTTTGTAATTTTAACAATTTCCGGATTGCTCTGATATCTTTTTGCCAACTGCATTATTTCAGGTGGAAGTGTTGCAGAAAACAATAAAAATTGTCTGTTATCAGGGATATCTTCTAATATATATTCAATATCTTCTCTAAATCCCATGTCAAGCATTTCATCTGCTTCATCTAGGATGACTGTTTGAATGGTGTTTAATATTATTGTTCCCCTGTCGATATGATCCATCACTCTTCCAGGTGTTCCGATAATTACCTGTACTCCCTTATGTAATGCTTTTATTTGTCTGTCTATAGGTTGACCACCATATACTGGCAGAACATCTATTTTTGGCAGGTATTTTGATAATTTTCTTAATTCTTCAGCTACTTGGATTGCTAATTCACGTGTTGGACATAATATAATTGCTTGTAAGTTTTTGTTATTACTATCAATATTCTCTAAAAGTGGTATTCCGAAAGCTGCTGTTTTTCCAGTTCCTGTTTGTGCTTGTCCTGTCACATCTTTATGTGCTAATATTTGTGGGATAGCTAAGGATTGTATTGGTGAAGCTTCTTCAAATCCCATATCTTCTACTGCTTTCTGTATTTCTGAAGATATGTTTAAGTCCTTAAATTTTAATTTTTCCATTATTATTGCTCCTATTTTAATATTATTCTCTTATAGTTTACTTTGGACTTAATTAACAACACTGGCGTGTTATCTTTTAATCATTTTTCAAAATTAAGTTTTTTTTAGTTATTTCTTTTTATATCTTCTACTTTCAGTCTATTTTTCTGGACTGAATTTTTTCCTTAATTGATTTATTCATTTTCTAATTAATATATTTAATATATTAAATGATTGGATAAATCTAAGTAAATGTTATATTCTTTTTTCATATAAATAAAGTATCGTGGTTATTATTTGTTTTTTTCTGTCTTAAATCTTTTAATCTAATAATGGGGTAACAAAAAAAGTAAATTAGGAAAGACCTAATTTTTTGATGATGAAGGGTTGTTGATTATTTCTGTAGGATTAGGTATGATGTCCTTGATTTTTTCAATCTTGTTTTGTTTTAGCTCTTTAATGAATTTTTCTTTTTTAGGGCCTACTAGGGCATATTCCAATACTTCAATTAATGTGTTTACAGGAATAATCTCGATTTGTTCCTGGTATCGTTTTTCAATCAATACATCATCAACATTTGATGCAGGTATAAGTACACGTTTCATTCCAGATTCGGCAGCTGCTTCTATTTTATAAGTAACTCCTCCTACTGGCAATACATTCCCTCTAACACTTAAAGAACCTGTTAATGCTAATGTCTGGTCGATTGGTATGTCTTCAATTGCTGAAATAATTGCAGTTGCCATTGAAACACTTGCACTATCTCCCTCTACACCGTCATATGACTGTACAAATTGTATGTGTATGTCATAGTTGGATATGTCTTTACCGATACTTTTCTTAATGATAGCGCCAACGTTTTGAACTGCTTCCTTGGCAATGTCTCCAAGTTTACCTGCAGCAATAATTTTACCTCCCTCTTTACTTTGTGAAGGTGCAGCTTCTGCAGCGATTGGTAAAACAATACCGCTTGAGTTTCCTATAACTGCTAAACCATTGATACATCCGATTGCTGAACCTTGGTTATTGAATACACTGTATTCTTTTCTTTGTACTATGTATCTGTCAGCGATTTGTTGTTCAAGAGTTCTTGATTGTTTTTTAGCTTCGTAAACATGTTCTACTGTTACTTTGTCTGCTCCTTCTTCTACTGCAACATCTCCTGCTGCTCTTACAAGTCCACCTAGATCTCTTAGTTTAAGGGTTAAAGAATCTTTTTTACCTGCTCTACGTTGTGCTTCCTTAATTACTTCTGCAACAGCTACTTTACTTAAATGAGGTATAATACCATCATATTCAACTTCCTGTGCTACAAACTGGCCCAGATTAATACGGTATTCGGGAGTAACCTTCATG
>CAZUHM010000062.1:0-13095 GCA_964620575.1 uncultured Methanobacteriaceae archaeon
ATAATATTTCCTATCGAACTTTTGTTTTTGGAACCGAGGATGAAGAAAAGGTGATGACTGCCATAAGTTATCTCTTTTCCAACCCTTTACCTGAAAGAACCATTAATGAAGATCATTTTGGTAACAAAATCATAGTATTGACTGATAAAATTACCAAGAAAAGAACTAACAGAGATTTTATCTCATTCTTAAATGAAAACTTATCAAATGAAGATAAAAGTATCATTAAAGAAGAATTAAGTCGCCGAATGGATGAAAAAGGAAATTTATTCCTTAGATTTGCAAAACAATCAGCTTATACTGAAACACTTAAGCTAACCTATTCCGGTGATGCTATACATGTTAGAATAAAAATTGCTAGTTATCCTGTAAGTAAAGAAAACGCAATGGAAGTTGCTGAAAAACTCTTTAACTTCTTATAACTAAAAATTTTTTTTTATTAACTATTTAGGACCAATCATATGACTTTTTTTTACGATTTTAATGTTGCTCCAAATATGGAAGTTATTGAAACATTAGAAGATTTTAAATTTAAGGGAGCTTGTATTTTCTATAATTCAAGAAAATATTTTGAAGAAAAAGAGAACATTGAAGATAAATTTAATCAGTTAAATGAATCTACTGCTCTTGAATTATATCATGGTATTGTTATTAATGAAACAAATCCCCAACTTCTTAGAAAAGAGGTTCAGCGTAATTATAAGAAAGTTGATTTAATTATGGCTAACGGTGGAGATGAAAAGGTTAACAGAACAATATGTGAAACACCACAAATCGACATATTAAATCAGCCTTATTTAAATCAGAGAAATAGTGGTATTAATCATGTTTTATCCAAGCTGTTAGTTGAGAACAATATTACCGTCAATATCAACTACTGTGATATTTTAAAACATAGGGGCTATTTTAAGGCTAAAATAATAAATCAGATAAATCAGTTGTTGATGTTACAGAGAAAATTTAAGTTTAGAACTCTTATTAGCAGTGGCAGTACATCTTTTTATGATGTTCGTTCTCCAAAAAGTATGATTTTGTTAAGTCAACTAATGGACATGGACATGGATTATGGACAAAAATGTATATCCAAACACCCTGAAGAAATAATTGAAAATATAACAATACACAAGGAAAGTATTGTTGAAGGTGTAAGAATTATTAAAGATTAAATTGATATTTTTGTGTGAGTGAATTTAACATGAAATTAAAAATTTTACCACCAACTCTAAGAGAAAAGAAAAGATATATTGGACTAAAATTATACAGCCAGGAATACCTTAAAAAGGAAGAAATATTCTCAATACTCTGGAACAGTGTTATTAACATCTACGGTGAAATAGAATCCAGCAAAATCAACCTGTGGATTGTAGATTACAAAAAAGTAGAAAATAATAAAAGACACGAGTACAATATAATTGTTAAATGCCAGAGAGGATACGAACAAGAATTAATTACTGCATTCAACACAATCTTCCGACATAAGAAAAACAGGATAGTAGTACATACTGTAGGTACATCAGGTACTATCAAAACCCTGAACAAAAAATATGCCCTCCTATAACAACCAAACCAATCCTCTTATTTTTATTAAAAAAATAGACATGAACCCCCTCAAAAATACTTTAAAAAAAGCTCATTTTTTAAAATAAACTTTAAATTTAATGTTAAATTAGCATATTATTAATTATTTTTACCCAAATTTTTATTAGTGATTATTTCAAAGGTAATATATGAAAATCAGCAATTAAACTGTTAAATATTACTGGGACAAGGTGAAATATATGATTGAATATACTATTGAACGTTTCGAAGTTGACACCAAATTAGATGAAATAAGGGATGATTATTTGAATTTCTGCAATACTGAAGAAAAATGCAGAAAATGCAGATGCCACAGCAACAACTGGACATGCCCCCCATTTGATGAAAAACAGACAGATATATGGAATCGTTATGATAACATTAAGATAATTATTGAAAAATATAATTTTACTAAGAAATTTCTTGAAGAGGAAATGACTGATGATGAACTAATGGAATATGGTTTTGACTTAATCCATGGTCAAAAAAAGGTTATTGAACCCGAACTTTATGAATTGGAAGAAAAGTTAAATGGAGAATTTCTTACAAGCGGTCCTTGCATAAACTGCAAAATATGTCAGAGAACCAAGGACAAACCTTGTATAATGCCTAATAAAAGAAAATATGCAATGGAATCCTTAGGAGCAAATGCGATTGAAATTGCAAAGAAATATTTTAACCTGGATTTACTGTGGATTAAAGGAAATAAAAAACCGGAATATCTTATAATGATGGTATCAGTTTTATATTAACTGATATATCTCTTATTTAATATGATTAATGAAAATGTTCTGAAAAAAGAGAAAAAAGGATTTGAAAATAGGTTATTTTTTAATAAGGTACTCCTTGATTATATTTATCTATCATATTTAGAGTTTTGAATATAGAATATATCCAAAGTATTATTGCAAAAATCCATGGAATGAATAAAAATATTCCTAAAATAAACAGGATAATATATACAACCAATAATACTAGTCCTTCTCCCCATTTACCTACATATGCATGTCCTAATCCTACCAGTAGGAAGCTTAAAATGAATCCTATGAGTTTACTTTTTTGGTTTCTTGGATAGTTATTCTGTTGATTATTAATATTTTGATTATTATATTGTTGTTGAACAGGAATATTTTGTTGATTTACTGGAATTTGATTGTTAAACTCTGTTTCGACTGGTTTGTTAAAATTCTGTTGATTATCTTGAATAGAATCTGATACACGCCTAACTTCATGAAACGCATTGTTTTGAAACTCATTTGGTAGTGCATTTCCACACTTTGAACAAAATTTTCCCTCAACTGTTTGATTACCACAATTTGGACATATGATTATATAATTCTCCACCTAAATTTATTTATAAATAAAAAACTATCGTTTTCCATAATAAGAGTTATTAACCTATACTTATTTATATCTTGTTAAATTATAATATAAACAACAAATATGGGTAATTATTATAAATTTATAAGATACTATTAGTTTTTGGGAAAGTGTTGTTATGAGTAAAGATGATAGAAATCCTGTTAATCCGTTTACTGGTAAGAAACATTTTGATAATGTTAATGATGATGAATTCTTGAATGAATGTTATAACATTTATTATCAGGAAATTAACAGATATCAGCTATTGGATGAAACAGAAATGGGTAAAAGTGTTTTCAACATAACATCCAACATTGTGCATGCCGTGGGTGAATATTTAACCAAAATCAACCGTTATGACTATGTGGATGGTTACTATGATTGGGAAGTTCATCTGGTTAACAGTGAAATTGTTAATGCCTGCTGTTATCCTGGAGGTAAAATTATTGTATATTCAGGTATTCTATCTTATATGCAGAATGCAGATGAGTTGGCATTTGTTCTTGCTCACGAGGTATCGCATGCATTACTTGATCATTCAAGAACTCAGCAAAGTGTTGAACAGACAAAAAATTCTGTCAGCAACATATCATGGATGGGAAGTTTTGCACTGGACATGTTAGGATTTGGAGAAGTGGGAAATATAGCAAGGGCTGCAATAAATGTTGCTGATGCTGGTTCCCATTACTTCCTTACACAACCCTGGGGAAGAGATCATGAGCTGGAAGCTGACAAGTTAGGATTGATTATTGCATATCTTTCAGGTTATGATGTTAATGTTGTTCCTTCTTTCTGGGAAAGATTTTCTGCTTCTGGGGGAAATGATTTTGACTTTTTCTCAACACACCCTTCTGATGAGAAGAGGATAGCCGTTATGAAAGAATCATTGAATGAAATTTCCATGAACAATGACTTTTATTCAAGGCCTGTACTTCCAGAAACTCCTAAGGCTAAGAAAGAGTATGCTAAAATTGAACAGAATTTTATTCCCAAATTACAAAAAAATCAGGAAGGTATGAGTTCGCCTGCTTCTAACAATAATGTGTGTTCGAATTGTGGAAATCCTATTGGCAGCGATGATTCTTTCTGTAATAACTGTGGCAGTAAAATAGTAAATGACCTGTATTGTACTAACTGTGGTAATAAGGTAGAAGAGGATGATGTTTTCTGCACAAATTGTGGAAAAAAATTATGATGAAAGGAATGCTTAAATTAATATACATTTACTTTCATCTTTTTTCATGTCATGATAGAATTCCAGTGTTTCATCCTTAAAGTTTATGACCTTAATCATGTCATATAACTCTTCATCCAGATTAGGATTTATATCATGCAATTTGTTTGGCAGGTTAATTAGTATGTCCTTGTCATATTCCAATCTTTTTTCGTTCTCAAATATTGCACCGTAATAAATGTCTGCTTCTACCAAGTCCTGGAACATGTGACTTCCAAAGGATAATTCCGGAACATATCCTACCTGACTGTATGATTCTTCCAGTATTGCTAAAAACTGGCTTATTTCTGCAAATGCGACAGGTATTCCCAGTTCCGGTGACGAGGTTCCAATTCTTCCTGGAACTATTAGCATTGATTTCTTATTTTCTTCCTTACAATATTCGTTGATTTGACCTATTATACGAGCTATTGAACTTTTTTTAGCGTAAGGATATTCATAGTAGTCATGTGGGTTAACATATACCAGAGTATCTATTGTTTCTTTCCTTGATCTTCCCATTGATGCATTTTCTATGTGGAAGAATGTTTTTCCCTTATTTTCTGGAATTTCAATTACTTCCTTAGTTGTTGATACCTGTAATGGTCTGCATTGCAGTAGATTTACTACGAATGATTTGTCTTCACCTATATTTACTGTGTATTCAACATCCACTGGGTAATCATATGCTATTTGTAATGTTTTTAATAGTTCCTTCATCATTTTAATGAATTCGTTATTGTTTACTATTCCATTGCAGTTTACGAATACAACTTCCCGATTTTGTCCTGTTTCTCTTAGTCTTCTTTCTGCTTCAACATCATGTTCTACTACAGTGTTTCTTCCATATCTTGGCAATACTTTTAATCCTTCATCTACTGCTATTTCATGTATTGATATGTTTTTTATGTCAAGGATGTCCAGTGAATGCTGTGAGTACCTATGTCTTTCTGCAACGTCGGGATGATCTATTGCATGAGGTCTGTTAAGGTTGATTATTCTTGGATAATCGTTTTTTGTTCTGTCAACAGCTTTGGTACCTAATCCCATTACCAGCCTTAACATACCATCATTTTGTCCGCTTCCCTGTGTCGGTAGGTATGGACTGTAGGAAAAGCCCACTCCAGCCATTGTCGGGAAGAAATAGTCTCCATAGTATGAACCGGAGACTCTTTGAACCAGTAATCCCATTTGTTCGTCTTTATCGTCCAAACCGTTCAGTACCCTGTATTCGAGAGCTGAAATGTTCATGGTACTGGCATACACTGTTTTTACTGCTTCTTCAAATGCTTCTAACCTTTCTTCTATTGAACCTTGATTTACGCAGAATACTGATTCGTATTTTCCTGCGAATGCATTTCCAAATCCGTCTTCCAGAAAACTGCTTGAACGGACTATGATTGGACTTTGACCATAGTAATCAAGTACTCTTCTGAATTTATCTTTAATGTCGTCGGAGAATGTTCCGTTTCTAAGTCCTTCTTCTAGTTCTTTTCCTGCTTCATAATATCCTTCCTTTGTTCTTTGTCTTACCCTTATATTCCATAAGTCGTTGGATACTATGTATGTGTAAAACAGGTCAGATCCTATATAAAATGAATCTTCAGGTTCAAAATTGGTGAATATGTCTGGTCTGTCCTTTTCAATTATTTTTCGTGCAAGTAGCATTCCACATGCTTTTCCACCTATTTTTCCACTTCCGACTAGTCTATTGTATATGGTCATGTAGTCTTCATAGTCAAAGTATTCTCGGATTTTTTCTGATACTTTTCCGTCTTTTGCCATCATCATGCTGCACATTAAGTCGCATTTGTCGGATACGTCCACTCCATTTTTATGAAGTAGTTCTGTTGCTGTGAAGAATCTTTCCCAGCTGTCTGTATTTTGTTCATTTATTTCTGAAGAGTTTATTACTTTGTAGAATTTACTTACTTCCATTCCATCTGTTAATGCTTTGACTTCTCCTGTTTTTGGATTGTATTTATGTCCCAGGAACATTTCTTTTGAATATCTGTTCCATACCTTTAATGGATGTATGTATACGTCTTCTTCTTCTTTTGAGTATATGTCAATGAATAGTTGTGTTGTTTCCCTGATTTTTGCTATTGCTTCAAAGGAGTGTTTGCCTCTTATTACAGGAAAGTATGCTATTGTGTCTAGTTGGAAGAGGTATGGGCATGTTACTCTGAAGAAATTTCCCATCATCAGATCTGTTGACCATATTGATTGTAGGTCTGACAGGCAGTCAAATACGTAGAATGCATCAAATCCTTCTTTTGTTATTATGTTATGCACTTCTAATGTGAATGATTCGAATTGTTTTGTGGGATCTACCTTGTATATTTTTATTCCGTTGCGTTCTATCATTGCGAATTCTGTGTCGGGATTGTTTTGTTTTTTTTCTAGTTGGTCGAAGTCTTCCTGTGTCATTGGTATTAATGGTTCGTGTTGTCCGAAGTTGATGTATATTAAGTTTCTTTTATCTTTGAGTGCCTGTTTGACAAAGGGGTTTACAAAATAGGAGAATTGTTTTAAATTTGATACCTGCCATACGACATTATCTCCTAATCTGATGTTGTCCAGTGTTTCGTCTAGTTGTTCTATTCCACATTTTGTTCTTTCAAATGCCACCATAATTAAAACTCCAAACTGTTCATTTTTTTAGTATTTTTTTATCTTATTTTGTGTTTTTGTTCAATGTAGTATAAATATATATTGAATAATTTATAATTTATTAAATAAACACTATACAATATCTTTCAAAAAATTTTATGGTTATATCCAGTGAAAATATGAAGTCTTTGGAAAAATCGTATATAAAACTCCAATACAATAATAATGTTTTAAAAAATAACGGAAATAGACTTCCGATAAAATAATTGATAACAAAAAAAACACTGAAAATAATTATAAATTTTAAAAAACAAACTGTTATATAACCAAATTAATTTTGAATTTATACAAAATGATTAACTGATTATTATGGCAATACATCCAATCGAATTCAGATACGGTACACCAGAAATGAAAGCCGTATGGGAACAGGAAGCAAAATTACAAAACATGTTAAAAGTCGAAGCTGCACTAGCAAAAGCTGAAGGAGAAATAGGTTTAATACCTAAGGAAGCAGCCGATGAAATTAACAGAAAAGCAACAACAGAATACGTTAAACAAGAAAGAGTAGATGAAATAGAAAGAGCTACAAACCACGATATTGGAGCATTAATGAAAGCATTAGAAGAAGTATGTGACAATAACGCAGGAGAATACGTACATTACGGCTCAACAAGTAACGACATAATTGATTCATCACAATCATTACAATTAAAAGCATCTATAGAAATTATCAGAGAAAAAATAAAAAAACTGATTAAAATTCTAATAGACCTGGCAGAAGAACATAAAGACACAGTAACCATAGGACGTACACACGGACAACATGCACTACCTACAACTTATGGAATGAAATTTGCAATATACATAGACGAATTGACAAGACAATTAGAAAGACTTGACCTGACAGAAGAACATGTATGTGTAGGTATGATGACTGGGGCCGTAGGTACAACAGCAGCTTTAGGTGAAACAGGATATGAAATTCATATGAGAGTATCCGAAATACTAGGATTAAACCCAGTACACATATCCAACCAGGTCGTACAAAGGGATAACCATGCAGAATATGTTATGACATTAGCAAATCTCTGCAGTACACTGGAAAAAATGGCTTTAGAAGTACGTAACTTACAAAGAACAGAATTAAGTGAAGTAGGAGAAAAATTCGACCCGGAAAAACAAATGGGCAGCAGTACCATGCCACACAAAAGAAACCCTATTACAGGAGAAAGAATCTGTGGTGTTTCAAGAGTTGTTAAATCATATGTTAACGCAGCTTTACAGAACAACCCACTATGGCATGAAAGAGACTTGACCAATTCCTCATGTGAAAGAATAATATTACCAGAATCAGCCATATTAACCGATTACATACTCAACCTATCAATAAAATTATTCTCCAAACTTGACTTCTATGATGAAAACATTGAACGCAACTTAAATGCAAGTAACGGATTAGTTATGGCTGAAAGATTCATGTCACAACTAACACAGAAAGGTATGGGTAGACAAAGTGCATATGCTCTTGTAAGACGTTGCGCTATGGATGCTTACGCAGAAAATACGGGCCTTCGTGAAATGGTATCAAAACAAGAGGAAATTCTTAAATATATGAGTCAAGAAGAAATTGATGAAATATTGGATCCTCACACTTATCTGGGTAGTAGCGATAAGTTTGTTGATAATGTTATCGAATATGCTCAAAAATTCCTTGAATAATATTTATTCATTTCCATCACCACCCAACTTTTTATCTTATGAAAAATTACTTTTTGAAGTATTGATTTTTAGCAAAATTTAATAGAGATGTGAAAAAATATATTAATAACATAAGGTAATAATAATTATTGTAGAATAAAAAGAACAAAAAAATAAAATAATTACTATAATGAATTTTAAGAATTAAACAAAAGAGAGGTAAAAAAAATGCAACAATTCGCAAGTCAAGGATATGACAGAGCTTTAACCGTATTCAGCCCAGATGGACGTTTATTCCAGATAGAATATGCAAGAGAAGCAGTAAAAAGAGGAACAACATCAGTAGGTATTGTATCAAAAGATGGTGTAATCTTCGCAGTAGACAAAAAAGTAAAAAGCAAACTGGTAGTACCAACATCTATAGAAAAAATCTTCAAAATAGATGAACACATAGCAACAGCAAGCAGCGGTTTAGTAGCCGATGCAAGAAGACTGGTTGATATTGCAAGAAGACAGGCACAAGTAAACAGATTACAGTACCATGAACCTATCACAGTAACAGGCCTAGCAAAATACATCGGTGACTTAGAACAGATGTACACACAAAGCGGTGGAATAAGACCATTCGGTATTTCATTAATCATTGGTGGAGTATCAGACGATCAGTGCAGAGTATACGAAACCGACCCTAGTGGAGCATTAGTAGAATATAAAGCTACAGCAATAGGATTTGGACGTGAAAAAGCATTAGAAATATTTGAAGAAAAATATAACGATGATTTAACAATAGATGAAGCAATTGACTTAGCAATCGAAGGAATATACAAAGCAACTGACGGTAAAGTTGCAGACGATAGTGTAGAAATATCTGTTGTTGACAGAGCCACTGCTAAATATAGAAAATTAGAAGCTGATCAAATCGACGTTTACTTAAACAAAGTTCTTGAACGTAAAGAACAAGAGAAAAAAGAAGCTGAAGAAAAAGCTAAGAAAGAAGCTGAAGAAAAAGAAGCAAGAAAAGCAGAACTTAAAGCTCAAAAAGAAGCAGAAAAATTAGCTAAAGAACAAGAAGAATCAGAAGTTTCTGAAGATGAAAAAGAAGATGAAGAATAATCATTCTTCACAATACTTTTTTTTAACCTCCGAAAACAAGACCTATTTTTATTAAATTCATATAATTCAATCCAATTAAAATATGAAAAAGACATATAAGCATATCCTTAAAATAACAGACACGTGTATCCTCCGTTAGGAATTAAATATTAAATAATATAGCTCATTTTATCAACACTTTTTTTCATTCATGAAAAATCCTAATATTTTATGTGTAATAATTTATAAATAATTAAATGAATATAAGAAAAAAATTTACAAAAAATATTGAAAATCATAATTACTAGGTGAAGAAAATGGTAAATGTTGATGATGCAGTCATAGCAAGATTGGAAAGCTATGGTGAAAGATTTGAGATATTAGTAGATGCTGAATTAGCTGCAGATTATAAAAGAGGAAATGACATAGATATAGAAAAAGTATTAGCAGTTGAAGAAGTATTTAAAGATGCTCATAAAGGAGATAAAGCTTCAGAAGAAAACATGCAAAAAGCATTTGAAACCACTGATGCATTGGAAGTAGCTGATAAAATTATTAAAAAAGGAACCATTCAGATTACAGCTAACCAAAGAAGAAAAATGCAGGAAGAAAAAACCAAACAGGTTATCAACACAATTGCTCAGGAAGCTATTAATCCGCAAACTAAACTTCCACACCCTCCAAAACGTATAGAAAAAGCTATGGAAGAAGCTAAAGTACATATTGATCCTATGAAAACTGTTGAAGAACAAATTGAACCAACAGTTAAAGCTATTCTCACAAAAATACCTATCAGAATTGAAAAGGTCCAGATAGCTGTTAAAATTCCTGGAACATATGCAGGAAAATCATACAGTGTAATTACACAATTCGGTAAACTACTAAAAGAAGAATGGGAAAATGACGGTAGCTGGATTGGTATTGTTGAAATTCCTGGAGGATTACAGGACAAGTTCTATACCGAACTTAGTGGATTGACACATGGGGAAGTAGAAACCAAACTCCTTAAATAATTATTTTGCAGTAAGTGATAACAATGATGTTCGTAGATAACAAACAAATTGTTTTACCGGGACATTTATTATCAGACAGCAATCTTAATTTAGGCAGAGGCACATTCAGAGAAGATGGAAAAATATACTCGAACATGACCGGAATTGTTTACTTTGAAAGTGAAACAATCAGCGTTATCCCATTTAAGTATACATACAAACCCAAATATGGTGACTTAATAATCGGAAGGGTTGTGAGTTCATCATATTCCTCATGGACTATTAATATCAATAGCACATATCAGGGATACCTGTCAACTTCAGAACTATATGATAAGAATGAGCAGAATATGAATCAGATTATTAATGTTAAGGATATTCTGTTATTAAGGGTTGCTCAAGTTGATGAAATAAACAGGGTAAAATTAACTATCAGGTCACATGGACTCGGTAAGTTCAATCAAGGTGTAATTGTACGAGTAAAACAGCCCACTGTACACTTCTTAAGTGAAGAAAATGCGTTTCTTACAAGCATGATACAGGAGTACACGTGTACCGATATGATAGTTGCAAAGAATGGATTAATATGGATAAATGGTTTGAAAGAAAATGTTGAGAAAATATTAAAGATTATTGATGAAATTGAAGCACAGCCATTTAAACATAACTTAATTAAAATCGTTCAATCAAAAATAATGAACTTATAGTATGCCGGAGAAATAAACATGAAAGACCAATTTATTAGAAAGGATGGACGACCATTTAATTCATTACGTACTATAAAAATGGAAGTTGGAGTATTAAACAATGCAGACGGTTCTGCATACATTGAATGTGGTAACAACAAAATATTGGTGGGAGTATATGGACCAAGAGAATTATACTCCAAAAAACATTCAAAACCGGATGGTGCTGTTTTAAGATGCAAATATAACATGGCTCCTTTTTCTGTTACTGAAAGAAAAAGACCCGGACCAGATCGCAGATCTACTGAAATTTCCAAATTGATATCAGAAGCAATAACTCCGGGAATATTCCTGGAAAAATATCCTAGAAGTTCAATAGACATTTCCATTGAAGTGTTGGAAGCGGAAGGAGGAACCAGATGTCTTGGCATAGTAGGTGCAAGTCTTGCTTTGGCAGATGCTGAAATTCCTATGAGAGATCTTATCAGTGCCTGTGCTGTTGGAAAGGTGGATGATCATATAGTGGTTGATTTATCTGAAGAGGAAGATCAGACCGGTCAGGCAGATATGCCTGTTGCCATAATGCCCAGAACAGGTGACATTACCTTTTTACAGATGGACGGTAACTTATCTGTGCCCGAATTTGAAGAGGCATTGAAATTAGCATTTGATGGTTGTTACTATATTAATCAATTACAGCAACAAGCTTTACTTAAAAAATACGGAGGAGAAACAGATGGTAAATATTATCTCTGAAGTATCTAAGGAAAAAATTTTCGACTTATTGAATCATGACCGGCGTATTGATGAAAGAAAGTTCACACAATACCGAGACATTCGCATACAGACCGATTATATTAATAAAGCTGAAGGTTCGGCTATGGTATCTATTGGTGGAACTACTGTTCTTGCAGGGGTTAAGGCACAGATTGGAACTCCTTTTTCAAATTCACCGGATAAAGGTATCATTATCACCAACACCGAGTTACTTGCCATTGCTAATCGTAACTTTGAATATGGTCCTCCTAACAAGTTTGCTGTGGAAATTTCAAGGGTTGTTGACAGGACAATTCGTGAATCTCCATTGATTGATCTGGAAAAGTTATGCATTATTGAAGGCAGTAAAGCCTGGAAGTTACATATTGACATTTATATTTTAGATTTTGACGGAAATCTTATGGATGCTTCTTGTCTTGCTGCTGTCAGTGCACTTCTTACTACGAAGATTCCTACCGTTAAATTTGTTAATGATGAAATTTCTATAGATTATGAGAATTTAACAGGTTTACCTATTAAGAACAAGAGCGTTTTATGTACTGTTGTCAAGATTAATGACCAGTTAATTGTTGACCCATTGTATGTTGAAGAAACGTTGATGGATTCGAGTTTATCTATTGGTTTTAGAGAAGACGGTACATTATGTGCCATTCAAAAATGTGGTTTGGACCTTATGAGTGTTCAGGAGATTATGAAATCCATGAATATTGCTTTTAACATGAGCAGAGAGTTGCTGAACATACTTAATGATATAAAACAATAAGTATATATTAGATAAAGTTTAAAGATATTATATAGTTATATTATAAGGATGATAGATTTTAGGTGTCTATTCATTTAAATCCAAAATAATATTATTTTTTAAGCTAATTATTTGAAGTGCAGCCAGTTTGCTGTTGCTTTTTTAGTTAATGAATACGAAAAGAGAGGAATATTCATATAACATTTTTATAGGTTTTTGTTAATGGATAAAACTCATCATATTGTTTATTATCTTCAAAATATTTCAGAGAATATGGAAAGATGAAATAATATTTTCAATATTGACTTAATGGAAGGTGAAAAAATGGTAAGAAAAAGT
>CAZUHM010000063.1:0-12971 GCA_964620575.1 uncultured Methanobacteriaceae archaeon
TTTCTTTCCATCCCTAACCTGTAGAGGTTAGGGTATTCGTTTTTAGATAAAAATTAGTCTTAATAAAAAATAGGTTTAAAAAAGAGCAAATTATTCCGTTTTCATTTAATAAAAATTTATATATTTTAAAAAATAAAATTTCTTTCATATTATAACATGGTTATGTCTGGGAAATACTAATTAAACCGGATTTTACTTAATGTTTAACAAATAATTTTAAAAAATGATAATATGGAAAGAATTGTATACGCCGATTATTTAAGAGTGATAGGTATTCTTGGAGTAATGGGTGTTCATTTATGTGGTTATTACCTGTCACAAACTCCACTATTTTCAAATATTTGGTACCAAAGCAGCATATTCTATTCATTAACACGTTCCGGCGTATTATTATTTGTATTGGTTTCCGGTTTACTGTTATTAGACAGACCACAATCTATAGACAAAATTCCCCATAGAATTAAAAGAGTGATGATACCCTATATTTTCTGGTTATTCCTATATTACCTGAAAATGATATTTTTTGATCATACGATGGTAGGAAATTCAATGCAGGAATTTATCCTACAATTTATTGATTGTATATTTAATCCGGGATATATATCAATAGAGTTCTGGTATATCTATATGATTATTGGTTTTTATCTGGCATTACCTATACTTTATAAATGGATTAGTAATGCTGATGAAAGAGAAATACAATACTTTTTAGTACTCAGTTTTGTAATATTAGTACTTAATTATTTCAATACACATATGATGTTACTGGAATACATCAACATGTTTTCAGGATACCTTGGATACTTTGTATTAGGATATTATTTGCATAAAAAGGATTCAAAATACACTAACAGCTTTACATTAGGATTGATAATATTCATTATTGGTGTTATTATGATATGGTTAAGCATATTCATTCCTACCTGGACAGATGGACAATTAAATTTAGATTATGTGGGTTATCTTCACTTAGCACCAAGTTCAGTATTTAAAACAATAGGTATGTTCTTAATGATTAAAAACATCAATTTCGAAAAAATATTTAAATCAAAAACAGATTCAGTTAACAGGTTTATGTTAAAATTTTCAGAAATAACATTTGGATTATACCTTATACATCTTTTAATACCATTGGATGGAATATGGAACATTAATATTAGTCCATTTATTATTATACCAATATGCTTAGTTATCATAATCGCTATAACTTACGTAATATTAACTATAATGAATAAAATACCAATATTACAAAGATTTACCGGAATGAAATATTAACCCCCCCTCCAACATTTTTTGTTAAGGTTTAGATTAAAAAATGGGAATTAAATGTGTATTCTATATCATTTTCTTTTATAAAAAGCACGAATAAAATAAAGCTTATCTAATAGTTAAATTACAATTTCTGCTTTTTATTTCTTCATTAAACTTATTAATCTTTATATATTTAACAATTTAGATTTTACTGTCATAAATTATATTTATAAAAACTTATATCGGTTATTATGTTTTTAACTATATACCCTAGAAAACTTCTTTTTCTGGAAACATTAATTTGATACATGATCCGTTATCATAAGAGTAAGCGATTTTTCCATCTAACTGTTTTGTCAGGTTTTTTATAACTGTCAAACCTAAAGATGTAGGATTTTTAAAGTCAACTGTGTCCGGTATTCCAACTCCCGTATCTCTGTATTCAACTTCTATAATCTTGTCAATGCGTGTTATTCTTATTATTACTTGACCCGAAATATTGTCTGGGAAAGCATATTTAACTGTATTATTTAGCAGTTCATTAATTATTAAACCCAAAGTTCCTGCCTGATGAGAATTCAATACTATATTATCCACATTAGAGACATATATTATTTCTGATGAATATATATCAAACAAGGATTCGACGATTGAATCTATATATTCCTTTAACTCGATATCCTTAAGGGTATCTGATTGGTAAAGTTTTTCATGCATTAAACTAATGGATTTAATGTGAGTTTTTGTATCCTCCAATATCTTTTCAAGATCAGGCTGCATATGTTCCTGCATTCTAATTAATGATAGTAAAATGTTTAAGTTGTTCTTAATCGTATGATGTGCTTCTTTAATTTCCATATCTTTATCCATTATTATTTGATTCTTTTCATATATCTGTTTTTTAAGACTGTTAGAATATCTTGCTTCATCTGTAATATCCTGATGTGATGATATGTATGAAATTGCTTTTCCTTCCTTATCATAGACTCTTCTAAAATAATGTTTTATATATTTTATGTTGAGTTTTAATGTCATGATACTTGTAGTGAATTCAACTTCATGATTACTTGGGCTAAGTGAACCAATCATTTTATCATAGTATTTGATGTCCTGACCTATAATGAAATCTCGTATAGTTCCTTTCTTGAAGGGATATTCTCTTGTTTCATCCTCTATGACATCATAGAAGTTATCAGTTACATAATAATTATCAGGATAAACTGCATATGACAGGAATGTTTTAGAAATCTGTTCAAGCTCATTAATAGTGCTGGTTCGTCTGATGTTTTTATCTGTATTGGTTTCGTTTCGTCTTTTTGTCTTTTCCTGTTCTGTTAAATCCTTAAATTTAAATTGTACCGCAGGCATATTGTCATAAGTAATGTATGAACCTTCAGCATGAACATAATATTTCAGGTTTCCATCTTTGTCATAGGATTCTATAGGAGTTTTATATGTAAGTTTTTCCTGATTAATTATTGAATCTACCTCTTTTAGTAAAGTTTCAACAAACTTCTGAGGAATTCCCTCCAAATCCTGAGAATTACCAATCAATTCTTCTCGGGTCTTGGAATGAAATTTAGTAAATCTTTCGTTTACTTCAACAATCTTATTGTCCTGATATATTGCTATACCAACATCCTTATCATTTATTGTACTGTCCCTGTACATATAAATTTCTGTCTGATCATCATGTATAACAACGAGTCTATCCTCCAGCTTGAAATAATGAAAATTAATATGTTTATAGAGTTTTCCATCATCTCTTAAGCATTTAATTACTCCTTTTCGTTCATGACCAGTCTTATAAATATCCTTTAACATATCCCGTAATTTATGCTCATAATCATATCGTGCTGTAGTTTGGGATACTCTGGTACCTATTTTGTAATTATAATCATCATCCCCAAAGTAATATATATGATTAAAATATTCAAGAATGAAATCTTCTCCATCATCTATTGGACGATAGAAACACATTTCTTCCTTCATAGCAGAATATATTTTCTTATTTTTCTCATCAACCTCCCTAATATCTGTGATAAGTTCTTTTTCATCAATATAATCAAGCTTCTCCAAACGTATTTCAAATAGTTTTCCCTGCTCTTGATCAATATAAATAAGCTTCATTTTACCCCCACCCCTATACAAAAGGATTATAAAAGAATTTATATGTTTTTAGATTTATAAAAGTTTAGCCAAATAATTCTAGAAAAATAAAAAATGATGGCAACAATAAGCTTTCTAATAAAAAAAGAATGGGATACAAATACTTAAAAATAAAAAAGAATAATAAAACTTAAATAGTTTAAAAAACCATGTCTTATTACTTAATAGAACATTAAAAAAGGAATAATTATTTATCAAATATTTTTTTATGACAATTAAATCTTTTCGAATTCTTTTAACATCATTGTTCTTCTAGGATATTCCTCTTTTAATTCCTCTATAAAAAGGAAAACTTTATCCTCTTTACCTGATATTTCCATCATTTGTTTAAGCATTTCTGCTGATTCAATGTAATTCTTTGGTTTTGCTTCCAAAAGTAAATCTTCCACCATATCCTTGTATGTTTCAAATAGTTCATCAGGAAATCTTTCAACCAATACTTCATGATACCGTTTTAACTCATGAAAACTATGATTATTTAAAATGTTATTCTTGAATTCTTCATACTTTTGTTCATTTAATAAGAATTTATAAAGATTAAAGTCATATAAATGCTTCTGATAATGCATAATAATTTCATTTCTTTTAATATTCCAGTCAGATTTATAATAATCCTTTAATAGTTGAATATTTTCCTCAGAATATATATGATGCATAAATATTTCATGTTCAATACATTTAACATAGCTATCATCACCATCCTTTAGATAAATCTTCTTCAATTCCTCTAATGCATTAACCGATCGAGGATTATAATATCCCTCAGAACAGAACCTTCTTAATAATGCTATTGCCTTATCCTTCTGGCCATTGCTAATATAATAAGTGGATAATAATTCTTCACAACCCTCAACTTCTAAGTTTTCCTCCAGGAAGCTTATAATCTGTTGATTAGAGTACTTGGCTTTTTTCATGACTTTGATTATTTCCTTAATTTTTTCAAGCTTTTTAAAATCAGACAATTCTTCTAATTGTTTTTTCAATAGTGTTATCATCCCATTCGGATTATCTTTTAAATTGTATTTTTTAAACAATGAACTGAATTTATTGATAAAAACCGTATCAGAATAATTTTCACTAACTTCAGTAAATATATCACTTATCTGATTGTTATATTCCTTATTGTAAACTCTTTCAATTTTTGATAAGATATCATCAATTTTATCGATTATATCCTATAATTGGCTGGTCTCCGATATATTAGTTATTGTTGCTAGTTTAATAAGAATTCCTTCTATGAGAAAAATAACAAAATCATAAGATTCATTAGAATACCATAACATTAAATCTACGTCAACGAAATCTTCTAATTCTTGAATAAATTCTGTATTATCATTAAACTTAATCTCATTGTATAAAATAGAATTTAACATTTGTTCATAAATCTTTTTATCTTCTTCAGAAAAAGATTTCTTAAAAGACATGAATTGTCTGAAAATATTCCTATCCTCAACAATCAAATCATTAAGAAAATACTTTAAATCATCAAAATCAAAAGAATCAATCAGATTATCAATATACTCTACAAAATTATTATAGTCCAAAGTATACTCGAATAAATCATTATTCTTATTATTTGAAGATACCTTTGGCACATCCTTTTCTTCAATATAATAACAAACACTAGCCATATGCTTACAATTATAATAATCCATTGCATAAGGACATGAACATTCCATATCCCGTGGCTTTCCATCTTCATCCAATTCTATTATAACTTGATAATCATCAGTCCCATTGACTGTGGCAAAAACAGTATCATCCACCTGACGAATATTCTTTATATAACCACAAAGATAATAATCATAACCTCTTTCCAAAATTCTGTCTTCAAAATAATCTTTCCAATCATTACCCATTGACATCACCATAATAATTCCAGATTAGTTTAAAATAATTGTACCCTCTTTTGATGCATATCATCATATAATTATTATTTGATTCAAATTAAATAAGTTTAATATAGATTTTATATAGTAATTTGATGACTGAAAAAGAATAATCTTAATAAAAAAAGAGATTTCATCAATAATACCCTAATTATAATTAATTTTTAAATTAAAATAAGATTATTTATCAACATATCGATAAATGTTATTCTCACAATAATTCATTAATTTTTTTAAATTCATCTTCAGATGTTTCATTTTATGATTTTCATAGTTTAATAATAAATAAATCAAAATTTATCTTTCCAATAATTATAGGTATAAATAGTATAATAATTATAAATAGTATTATTGGAGGAAATATTTATGTCAAAAACAATTAAAGTAAGTGATAGCGTTCATTACCAATTGGGATTAAAAGGAAATAAAAATGATACTTATAATGATATAATTCAGAGATTAATCGATGAATCAAATGAAGAATTCACTGATGCAGAAGCAAAAGAATTTAATGAAAGAATAAAAAAATTTGAAAATGGAGATTATTCAGATACAATTAAATTAGATGTCGAAGATGAATTAAAAAAATTGGGTTAAATTATGAGTTATTCAATATATGAACACAAAGAAGCTACTAAGTTTCGTAAAAAACATAACAAAGATAAAAAATTATTGGAACGTATATTACTAAAATATAATGAAATAAAAGAAAATCCCTATGATTCTCAATTCAAACAATTACAAAGTTCTAAATGCCCACAATGCAAACGTGCCCGAGTTGGCAATTATAGAATAATCTTTTTTATTTCACAAAATGATATAGAAATAGTATCAATAATTTCACGTAGAGACAATTATAAAAAATATTAATCAAAATTTATCTTGGAAACATCAATCTCACCAGACATTAATTTTGGTAGTAATGTATCTCTAAGTTTTGTTAAATTTTCTATTTCTTTATTATTCTTATAAACTTCAGAATATAATTTTGAACTAATATTTTCGAATTTATCTAATTGATTTGATGGTGGTAATGGAATTTCAATATTACTTATTGATTTTTGTGTAATCAAAGGTTGAGTAGAACCAGTATTATAAGCATCATAATTAATTCTTTTCAGAATTTGGAATATATATTCATAATATTTTGACTTGATTACTAATGTATTATCAGATGGATGACATTTATCAAGGACTCTTTGAACAATTCCAAGTGTACCTACACGTCCAATTAATAATATTGGTTCATTATAAGAATATTCTGAAACATAACCCATTATACTACTTGCACCATATAATGGATAACTGAATTCATCATTTTTAAGATCTTCTTTAGCACCTGGTCGTTTTCCACTAGTTATATTAATTATCTCTTTTAATCTGATTAATTCCCAATTTTCTGGATAATTTGTCCAGGAATGTTCTAAAAAATTTTCATCTTTAAATGGTTCACACTTCACAAACCAATTCGTGAAAATAGATTCAGCAAGTTGTTCTAAATTATTGTTCAATGAGTGGAATAATAATCTTTTCTTTATAAAATAATAGTTTGATTGATATGAATTATAATAATGTTATTATTTACACTTTATTAACCGAAATCATCTTATCAAAATCAATAAAATCAGTATAATAATTATCAGAGTGATAAATTTTTTCCCCATTTAAGAATGGTTTTAAATATTGTTCAACATACTGAGAATTTTCACATTCTTTAATATGAATAAATATCCAATTATAAATCCTATTTTTTAAAGCTCCACTGGAATTATACATAATTTTACCAATATAATAAGTCAATAATTCATAAGCTCTAAATAAATCTTCACTTACATCCGTAAAATCATCAACTTCATATAATTCTTCAATTATTTTAGATAGACATTCCCAAGCAAATTCACAATCATCTAATTCAATGAGTTTGTTAATGTTCACATCACAAAAGTCCTTCAAAGATTCTTCAAAAGAAGTGTATTCTAAATCAATATCACCTTCATAAAACCCTCTATCCTCTTCTAAATTCGTTAAGATATAATCCAATTCAGAAACAATATTCTTTCTTGAAAAGTTCTTATTTTTATTCAAACATATCCCTCTAAGCATACCTTTATTTTTAAATCTCCATAGAATTAATTTTTTGATAAATTATAAAAAGTTATTTCAGACTAAGTCGATTTATCTGCCTAAAACTATCAAGGTTGTTTCTTATTTTTGCTAAACTTGTTCCCCTAAATATTTCATTTAAAATGTTTATCATGTCCTGAGCTTCATATTCTTTTTCATAATCTGTTTCATCACATATTTTTTCTATCATTTCTTTATGGTATGATTTTGGTGATTTTTTATATATTTTTCTTAGCAGTTGAACATTTGTCGCATCTAATTTATCAGAATATCCTGTGAATGAAAAAAAGGTTTCTGCATATTTGTTAAGATTATAAACAAAAATTGTTATTTCATTAAATAAATCTTCTTCAATGTATTTCTCATTATTTTTTAAAAAACGTCTTTTTGATAGTAGAACATTTTCATAGTAATCCATCTTCCTTGTTTTTAGGGCTTCTTTTTCATGTAATTCTAAGAAGTCCCTTATTAAAATTCCATAATCTTTACTTGCGTTTTCATCATGATATTTTATAAATTCCTTTAAATCAAATTTTTTAAGAATATATGAGGATCTTATCAGATATCTGTTATCAAGAAGGTATTGTTTTCCTTTTTTATTGAAAACATAACGATCACTTTCATCTAAGTAATCTGTTAAATTTATCTTTGAAAGATCTACATTGTCCCGTATTCTATCTATTAATTCTTGTTTTTTTCCAGATATTTTTAATCCTTCATTTCGTAGTATGTCCTTTAATTTTGCTACTGTAAATTTAGGAGCTATATTTTCCCAGTTTTCCTTAGTAATTCCTTCATCCACATATCCCATTTCTATTATATAATCCATTATCGCTTCTTCATCTAAATGATAGATATTGTAAAAACTTCTGGCAGAATTTGTTAAAGAGACATCATTTTCAAAATGGTTTAAAGTTTTAATTACACCTAATTGAAATGTAGTTTCTTCATCAGGATATGTTAAACCTTCTTCTAATGAATGTTTTTCTTCAATACCTGTTGAAATTTCAAACAGGGAATGATTAAATTCATCATTATTTCTGTTGCTTAGATCACCATTTACAAGTTCAATTAATTCACTTATAACTTCATTAACTAAGTCAATATCTAATTCATCTTCATATTCAATGTTGTATCCACAAGTTGTACAGGAACTGTCTGTTAAGTTAACTGGATTATAACAGTAGGGACAGACAGCACCATCTGTGAAAAAATCAGGTAATTCATCTTCTAACTCATCCTCCATACATAAATATTCAAAACGAGTGAGCAACGCTTCATTACGTACTTCACCATCATCATATTCATCAAGTAACTGTTCTTGTATAAATTCTGCCCTTTCCAATGATAATAATCCTGATTCAACAATTTCTTTTAATACTTTAGATAGTTCTGGTGGTTTACCTACTATTTCATATAATATCATATTCTGGCTTTGGAAGATTTCTTTTTAAATCAATTAATGTTTGCGTAAATTTGTCCTGATTATTAATCATATCATATTTAATCTTCTCAAAATGTTTTTTATCAATATTATTTCTATGTTGATCTGCTTGACAATATTGTATATCACTATCCATTAATCTACTGTAATATATTACATTAACGTTTGGTGAAGAACTTATATCACCTAATAGTATAGTAGCAGAAATACTTGAATCATATAGATTACTTGAATGTAAATCTTCATCATCCAAAGAATAACCTTGTTTATTACATATAAACGACTCTGATGGAATATCCAAGGATATACCTGATGCTATAAGATATTCTTTTAATTTTCTAGCAAAACCGTATTTAATCAATAAATCCATTAAAAGATTGTTTGGCTCATAAATGCTGAAAGAAACATTATTTTCCTAGCCCCAATGATTGTGTTTTTAAGAAGACCATTTCCCCTAAATTCTGGTAAAACATAAATGGCATTTAATGATATGTCACCTACACCATTTTCTGTATCATAACTAACAAATCCAACAACCTGATTCTCAAATAACAATTCCATAAAAAGATTACATTTTGGATTTTCTAGTAAAAACATCTCATCTTTCATGCTTTCCAATATGTATGAATATTTTTCTTCAAGGATATCATAAGAATCCAACATATCTTCTTCTTGAGATTGCCAACAGAAACCTTTACCTTCATTTCGTGTGATTAATTTAGACATGATATTATTTATATATTATCTTAATGAAATTAATTGTGTAATATATAATTCTTCATCATTAAAAACTAACCAAAATTAATACTTCAAAATAAAAATTTTTGCAATAAGAATAAGAAATTTATTAATTTATAAAATAAAATAATATGTATTTTTAAACTTTTTACATATGCTAATGTGCTTCTATTAATACTATCCATCTTTCATTAGTAAAAATAATTCTTAAATTATAAATAGTAAATAGATAAAAAATGTTAATCACGGATTACTTAGATTTTTTACTGAACAAATAAGGAAAATGATTAAATTGTTTATAGAAGAAAAAATTAAAAGATTAGAAAATTATTTAAGAGATAAAAAATCAATTTTAGGTTTTAGTGCTGGTTCTGACAGTACTTTAATTGCATATATATTATCAAAAGTAAGTCCTAATTCATTATTGGTTACAGTAAATAACAATATGATGCCAAAAGAATTTCTTGAATACACAAAAAAACAAGCACAGACTTTTAAATTAGAGCATAAAATAATTAATTTGGACTTTTTAACTAATGAAATCTTCCTCAACAACGGCAAAGAAAGATGCTTTGAATGTCGAAAACTAATGTATTCCCATATCCAGAAATTACCGGAATTCAGCCAATACGATTATTTCATTGAGGGAACAAACATAACCGATTTGCTTGAAAACAGGCCGGGAGTACTGGTTCAAGAAGAATTTAATATGACCAGTCCCCTTGTGGAATGTGACATCAGCAAAAAAGATGTGTTTGAAATGATAAAATTCCTGAATCTGGAATATTCACCGGATACAACCTGTTTGGCAACGCGTGTTAAAACTAACCAAGGTGTAACTTCAGAGAAACTGTACAAGATAAATGAAGCTGAGAAATTTGTCAGATCCGTTGTTAAACAGGAAAACATAAGAGTTAGATTGGATGATAACAATGCTACAGTCAGTGTTGATGAACCACTGAAAATATTGGATAAAAATCTGATTATACAGTTACGGGAAAACCTACAAGACCTGGGATTTAACAAGGCTTTTCTTGACATAACTGGATATGAAAAAACGGAACTTAAAGCTTCAACTGATGATAAAGGCAGGTATTATTATAAATTACCTTACAATATAGATCTTGAAAAAACTAGAGATAACATCTTAAACAGGGATTTTTTGACAGGTCCCTTAAAATACGATGAAAATCTTCATTATGATGATGTAATTATAGAAGATAATGGTAAAATATCAATGAATCCTACTGATAATTTTGTTGAAAAATTCAATCAAATATTAGGGTGTATTAAAAGAAAAAATATTTAAGTATACCCTATTTTTTTAAAATGAGCTATTCTGTTGTTTCTACTTCTTAAGAATGGTGCAATTATTCGTATAAATATTGGAGAATAATCCTTCATTTTATCGGTCAGATTATTATCGGACAACAGTCTATAAGAGGAACATAAGTTTTCAAAGTCTTTACTTTCATTTATTCCCCATTTAAATACAGCCCCTGTTGTTCTAACTGTATCATGGACCTTTTGATTTTTAACCATCCATTTACTCATCAATTCTATGAGTATTTCCACATTATTGAAACTATTTGATATCTGATTGAATGACTCTTTTACTTCTTTTTCTTTAAGATACATTAAAAATCCTTCAGCTATTACCAGAACATTTTCTTTGTTTTCAATTTTATCTATCCAGGAATAATCAAGTACTGATGATGCTATGTTTGTAACTCTTTCGTGCTTGTCTATTAATTTTTCTCTTAGTTCTATTACGTCTTGAAAGTCAATGTTATACCATTTTATTAATCCGTTGTCTACTCGGCTAAATCGGTCATCAAGTCCACATGCTATATTGATTATTGTGCTGTTTGGATTTTTATTAATGTATTCCTTTGTTTTGTTATCAAGAATTACAGTTCTGGCCGAACATCCCCAGAAGTTCATTTTATTTGTTGATGTTTTGAATCGTTTTTTAAAATCATAATCCAAATTATCCATTATTTTTACTGCGGTTAAATCTATGAATTCAGGGTTTTGTTTTTTGCTTTCTATTGCCCTGGAATATAATGGAACTAGCATAGTTTCACTTACTGATGATAGATCAATTTTTTCTTTCATATATTTTTTCCTCATTTTGGTTTATAATTTTTTATATGTAATACAAAATATATAAATTTAGGTATACCTAAATTTTTATTGAAAAATAATAAAATAGATAAAAAAATGCGAAAAAATCAACCATAAAATAAATTAACACATAAATTTAAAAATAAATCATCTTACAGAGACTTGGCATAAAATATTTTTATAAAGAAAAAAGTATTACACAAAAATACAAATAACACGTATTTGCACCCCAATTTCCCTATAAAGCAACAATATGCCTTTGTCAAATTAAAATACAAAAAAATAAATAAATATTACTCATTTCAATCCAAACCCATAATATAAGAAAATATTATTATGGATACATGGATTCGAATATTTTATTGTACTTATGGTATTAATTTGATTTTAGTTGGAGCAGTCCGAGCCCACTTATACAGTCCTTCTAAATCGAATTTCTGCTTACTTTTTCTAATAATATTACAAGCCGCATTTACATCAGCATTAATCAGGAACCCATCAGATGTTTTATACAAACCACGTTTTATTCTCTGACCTTTAAATTCATACTTTTCATGTTTTTCTTGGTATACTGGTAGTATGTCATTGTCAAGGAAGCTGCTTTTGCTGGTATAAGACTCTTCCTGTATTATTAGTTCTATGTCATGTAATGTGCATTTTGTTTCTAGTTTTTCTTTGAATTGTTTAAAAGCATAATGTGAGAATATCTGGTTCTGTTTAGCACCCATATTACTTTTGAATTGAAAATTATTATTGTAGCCCAGCACTATTGCGCCTATGTCTAGTTCTTTGCAAGTGTCTATGATAAAACATACGATTTTGTCGAGGAAATTTCTTTGTATGTTCTTGAATTTATTGTTGATATTTTCAATTCTGTGTGGATGTTGTCAATCCATTTTGCTTTAGTATTGACTGGTAATATGCTGTTTTTTTGCATTTGAAGGCAATCTGATTTTTTAAATACTTCCCGTCCACGATATATGGAGTCCCTCTAGTAGTTGCAATAGCAACAAAATTATTTACACCAAGATCAATACCCATAACCTTATTTTTATCCAAATCACAAAGTTCCTTTTCCTCTTGATAAAGTAAAATTTGCCTTAAACATTCTTCCATTATTAATTGGTATAAATTTCCACCTGAACAATCCTCTTTTATCACGAATATTCTCAGGAATCTTAATACGAGGCCTACAATCCTTTGATTCCAACCCCTTCTTATACTCTCTG
>CAZUHM010000064.1:0-12899 GCA_964620575.1 uncultured Methanobacteriaceae archaeon
CAAGAAATCCTAAAGAAAAAGTGGGAAACAACATAGTTGTAAAAATATCCGAAATAAAACCTCACAAGGGAAAGATGGATGTTGACCTCACATATTCAAAAACCAAGTACGGTAGTGACTATGAAATAATAAAAGTAAAAAGAAATGTAAAAAGAACAAAAATTGCTGACTTGTCAGAGGATAATCTTGGCCGTAACGTGGCAATACAGGGTGAAATTATTCAGATTCAGCAAACAAGTGGACCTACAATCTTTACAGTTCGTGATGAAAGTGATATTACATGGGCTGCTGCTTTCAATGAGCCTGGTGTAAGAATGTATCCTGAACTTGAAGTTGAAGATGTTGTCGAAATTCTTGGAGAAGTTTCATTACATGGTGGAAAGATTCAGATAGAATCCGAAAACATTGAAAAACTTGAAGGCGAAGAAGAGGAAAACTTCAAAAATATTGTATCTGAAGCAATGGATAAGAAAGCAGAACCAGAAGATACTTCCGTAATGATTGAAAGTGAAATATTAGATCTTTTGCGTCCTAAACTGGCATTGGCTGCTAAAGCTATTAGAAAAGCAATTCTTGACGGCAGATCCATACTTGTACGTCATCATGCAGATGCCGACGGTATATGTGCAGGAGTAGCAGTAGAACAGGCAGTACTACCACTTCTTAGACAAGAAAGTAATGATGCAGATGCTGAATGGCATTTTTTCAAACGTTCACCAAGTAAAGCACCGTTCTATGAACTGGAAGATGTTGTAAAAGACTTATCATATGCATTGGAAGATGCTGAAAGACACGGTCAAAAACTTCCGTTACTGGTGTTATTAGATAACGGTTCAACAGAAGAGGATGTTGCAGCACTCAGACATTCCAAAGTTTATGGTATAGAATCAATTGTTGTAGACCACCACTATCCTGGTGAAGTTGAAAACGGAAGAGCACTAATCGATGATTATGTTGACATTCACGTTAACCCATACCTTGTTGGTGGAGATTCACAGCTTACTGCAGGAGCATTAGCAGTAGAACTTGCAGGAATGATTAACCCTGATGTCAGACCTTCAATCAGACATTTCCCTGGTATTGCAGCTGTAGGTGACCATGCTGAATGTATGGAAGTAGACCAGTACCTTAAAATTGCCGAAGAAGAAGGTTATTCAAGAGAATATCTTGACAAAGTTGCAACGTGTGTGGATTTTGAAGCTTACTTCCTCAGATTCATGAACGGAAGAGGTGTGATGAACACAATTCTTGGTCTTGAAGACAAAGAACGTCAAGAAGAATTACTTAATGTGCTCATGAGCGAATCAGATAAACGTGTTGAAACACAACTCAAAGCAGCTATGCCGAACGTGGAAACAGTATACTTCGACAATGGTATTCAACTTAACAGATTGGATGTTGAAAAATATGCACACAAGTTCACTTATCCTGCTCCTGGTAAAACAACAGGTTATGTGCATGATAAGCTTGTACAGGAAAAAAGTGAAGAAGAACCTATTATGACATTGGCAAATGGACCAGACTTTGCAGTACTAAGAGCAACCGAAGTAATCAAGAACGAGTTTGAATTTAATTTAAACAATGTTATTACTAAAATTCAGGAAGAAATTCCACAGGCTGGTGCTGATGGTGGAGGCCACGAAGTAGCAGGTTCATTGAAGTTTGTTGAAGGACTTCAGGAAGAAGTTTTAGACTTATTCATTGAAGAGGTTAAAAATCTTAAACGATAACAATTATAACCTCCAACAAAATTTCTCTAATATTTTCTTTAGAGAAATAAAATATATCCACCCTTCTTTTATTCAAAATAACTAGTTTTAAGAAAATTTTATGAAAAAAAGGTATTATGATGGGAGTTTAATCTATTTCTGAATTGTATAATTCACATAAATGTGTGAATGGACATTCCATGTGTTGAGGATTTATTGGCTTGCAAATGTTCTGTCCGAACTGTACCATCAGGTCATTTATTGGCAGCCAGTATTCCTGAGGTACTATTTCTCTAAGCACTTCCTCGGTTTCTTCAGGTTCCTTTGTATGAACCAAACCCAATCTGTTTGATATTCTATGCACATGAACATCCACTGGAATTGCATCTTCCTGGAAACCAAAGACCAGTACACAGTTTGCAGTTTTTCTTCCAACGCCCGGCAGTTTTACCAGTTCATCTAAATCATCAGGTACAATTCCATCATATTCTTCCAGGAGAATGTTGGAAACGTCCTTTATTCTTCCTGCCTTTACATTGTAAAATCCTGCCTGTTTTACTAGTTTTGCTATTTCTTCTACAGGTGCATCAGCTATTTCCTCCATTGTATGATATACTGAGAAGAGGCTTTCTGTTGCCTTGTCTGTATTTTCATCCCTTGTTCTCTGTGAGAGTATTGTTCTTACCAGTACTTCGTATGGTGTCTGGTCTTCAAATGTTCTTCTTTCGAAGATTTCTTCCAGTTCATCCACTATTTGTATTATTTCTTCTGTTGAGAAATCTCCTTTCATGCTTTCATCCATATGGGTCACCTTAGTGTGTTATCTTGTTCATAACTTCAAGGAAGTTAGGAAATGACACGTCATAACAGGATGCATCTTTGATGCTGATGTTTCCTATTTTTAATCCCAGCACATAGAATGCCATTACCATACGATGGTCCATGTGTGAATCAACATTTCCACCTGTTGGCTGTCCATTGATTATTATTCCATCCTGAAGTTCCTCCACTTCCACTCCAACATTTTCCAGTTCTATTGCACAGTTATGTACACGGTCTGTTTCCTTGAATCTTGCATGTTCGACTCCGGTTATTTTTGATGTTCCCTCTGCTTGTGCCATAAGTACTGATACTGTTGGTAGCAGATCTGGTGCATCGGATAAATCTATGTCAAATGCTTTGAGTTTTCCGTCACTTTTTATGTGTATTTCTGATTCATTTACTGTTACCTGTGCTCCCATTTTCTTTATTATGTCAACGATTAGTTTATCTCCCTGCATGGAGTCTTTGTATAGGTTTTTGATTGTGATATCTGATTCAATCATGCTTGCTGCTGCGAGTATGTATGATGCTGAGGAGTAGTCTCCTTCTATTGTGTAGTCGGCACATTCATATTTTTGTGGTTCTATGTAGTATGATGAGTATTCTGGCTGGTTTGTTGTGTCATATTCATAGTCTATTCCGAATTTGCTTATTACTGATAGTGTCATGTTAACATATGGTTTGGATACGAATGTTCCCCTGACATTTAATGTTACCGGTTTTTTTGAGTATGGTGCTGCCATGATTATTGATGATATGAACTGACTGCTTACATTTCCTTTGATGTCAGTTTCTCCGCCATCAAATCCTCCCTTTACAATTACTGGTGGTGTTCCATTGCTTTGTGAGGAGTGTATGTTTACTCCAAGATTTTTCAGTGCATCCAAGAGGTCCTGCATTGGTCTTTTTCTTAGTGATTCGTCTCCTGTGAAGATTGTGTAGTTTGCTCTTGGTGCTATTGCTGCTACACTGCTTAGTATTCTTACGCTGGTTCCTGAGTTTTTTACATCAATAACGTTTTCGGGTGTTCTGATGTATCCTGCTGTTCCTTGTACTATGCATTTGTCAGGATATCTTTGAAAGAGTGCTCCTAACTGTTCACATGCTTCAAGGGTTGCTAGTGTGTCTTCAGAGTATAGTGGATCTCTTAGTATTGATTCTCCTTCTGCAAGTGCTGCTGCTATGAATGCTCTGTGTGAGTAGCTTTTTGATGCCGGAGCTTTTATTGTTCCTATGATTTTTTCTACTTTTTCTACCTTTAAGTCCATAAGAATTAGTCTCCTAAAAAATAATATTTGTTTTTATAAAATGAGTAGTGGTTAGAAGTACAAATGTATTATTGTTGTACTTCCAATAGTATTTCAAAGTTTTCTGTTTTGATTATGTCTACAATTTCACCGGTTTTACTTACCAGTTCTGATTCTGTTGTTATATGGTCTCTGTTGAATGATACATCTCCTACTTTTGCTTCTCCGGTTGTGTTTATTTGTTCCATGATTTCTTCAGGGTTGGTGTTTGCTATGTAGTCGATGATTTTCTTTGCATCCTGTTTGAACTCCGGACCGATTTTACTCATGACTGGTTCTATTTGAATAACCTTTTCATGTAAGTCAGGTTTACCGTCTTGAACTGTTATATTATCGACCTTGTTTGTATTTTTAATATCGTCTATGCAGAGGTTTACTTTTTCAACATCTTCAGTGTATATGTTAACAGTATTGATCGGCTGATTTAATGGGATTCCGTGTGATGACTTGTATCTTCTTAATTCATCAATTACATCAACAGCATAACTGCCGATAAGTTCAACATCATCACTTATTAGCTCTTCGTCAACTTCCGGCCATCCTCCATTGTGCAAGTTGAATGACTTTCTTCCAAGATAGGATGATACCTGGTCTGAGAAGAATGGTGTGATTGGTGCCATAAGTGCAAGTACTGTTTCTATGACTTTTTTAAGTGTGTATTTTGCATCCATTGTTGATTTTGTATCTTCATATAACCTGTATTTTACTGCTTCTATGTATTCATCACAGAAGTCGTGCCATACAAAGTTATAAATTGCCTGTTCTGCGTTTGCAAAGTTGTATTCCTCAAATGCTTCAGTGACTGTTTTGTTTAGTCTGTTTAATTTTGATAATATCCACCTGTCAATAAGGTTGTTTTCTGATAATTCATCAGGTACGTTATCATCAAGGTGCATGTTAATGAATCTGAATGCGTTCCAGAATTTTCTAAGGAACTTGTATGCGTGTATGATGTCTTTCCATGCAAATGGCACATCAGAACCAGGTACACTGTTAGCACTCCAGAGTCTAAGTGCGTCTGCACCATATTCGGATATGACTTCTTCTGGAGCAATTACGTTTCCCAGTGATTTACTCATCTTATGTCCGTCCTCTCCAAATACCATACCATTTATTACAAGTTCGTCAAATGGTTTTTCACCTGTTAATGCATAGCATCGCATTATGGTATAGAAAGCCCATGTACGAATGATGTCATGTCCCTGTGGTCTTAGTGTTGACGGGTATACCTTTTCCCATCCCGGATTTGGCCAGTCTGCCACTGTTAATGGGGTGATTGAACTGTCCATCCATGTGTCAAGAACATCCTCTTCTGCGGTGAATGATTCACATCCGCACGTACATGCATGGTCTGGTCTGTCAATTGTCGGATCGACAGGTAACTGTTCAACGCTTGGAAGTACTACTTCATGGCAGTCATCACAGTACCATACAGGTATTGGTGTTGCAAAGATTCTCTGTCTTGAAATACACCAGTCCCAGTCCATACTGTTTGCCCAGTTTTCCAGTCTCTGGTACATGTGTCCTGGTATCCACCTCATACTTTTTGCCTGTTCAATAATGTCTTGCTGCATTTTGTTTACTGCTACAAACCATTGTTTTTTGGTCATTATCTCGATTGGTGTTTTACATCTCCAACAGAGTCCTACGTTCTGGTCTACTTCTTCCTGTTTTATTAGGAATCCTTCATTTTTCAAGTCTTCAATAATTGCCTGTCGGCATTCCTTGATTTCCATTCCCTCATATTTTCCGGCGACAGGAAGCATTAATCCGTTTTCGCTTATTGCGTCAATCACATCCAGATCATAACGTGTTACCCATTCTACGTCTGTTTTATCTCCGAATGTACATATCATTACAACACCTGTACCGTATTCAGGGTCTACTGATTTGTCTGTTATGATTTTTACTTCTCTTTCATATATTGGTAATGTGACTGTTTTTCCGTGAAGTGAGGAGTATCTTTCATCATCTGGGTGAACTACTACTGCCACACATGCACATAACAGTTCAGGTCTTGTTGTTGCTATTGTTGCATTTCCTGATGCGTCTGTTGCTGGGAAATTTACATAGTTCAGTTTGGTTGTGTTGTCTTTGTATTCTACTTCTGCAAATGCGATTGCTGTTTCACAGCGTGGACACCAGTTGATTGGGTGAATGTCCCTGTAAATCATTTCTTCTTCGTATAATTTGAGAAATGACAGTTGTGTTCGTTTCTTGTTTTCAGGCAGCATTGTAATGTATTCATGTTCCCAGTCCTGTGAGTATCCCATGCTTCGCATCTGTTTTCTCATCTTTTCAATGTTGTCATGGGTCAGGTCTATACAGTAATCCCTGAATGTTTCTCTTGGAACGTCATTTTTCTTGATTTCATGTATTTCTTCCACTTTTACTTCTGTAGGAAGACCATGACAGTCCCATCCCTGAGGGAACAATACGTCGTAGTTGTTCATTCTTTTGTATCTTGCTATTATATCCATGTATACCCAGTTTAGTACGTGTCCCATGTGCAGTTTGCCTGTTGGGTATGGTGGTGGCGTGTCTATGATGTATGTTGGTCTTGTTCCATCACCTATGAAACGGTATGTGTTATCGTTTTGCCATATTGTCTGTAATTCTTCTTCTTTGGTATGATCATAATCTTTTGGAATTTCATTACTACTCATTTTATAAAATATCTCCTAAAATTGTTATGATTACTTTTTTAGCATATTGTCTTGATTATCTAAAGAATGATAATGATGATTATTAAAATTTTTTAGTGAATAATCAATTATACTAGGTTATATTATTATATCTGTATAAATTAGAATATAATTTTATTGTTTATTAAAAAGGGTTTTGGGTGTTTGGGGTGGGGATATTATTCTTTCAGTTGTTTTTTGAATTGGTATAATATTAGTGGTGAACGGAATTTGTAGTAATACCTTTTATGATTGTTTGATAATTTCTTATGAACATAGTCTTCATCTACATTACTTAATGCTTCATTCAAGGCTTTGCATGTTTCATAGTCCAGGTTATCAGTAGAGTTGCCGTTGTTTTCCATTGTTATCTCAATATATCTGAATAATCGTCTGTACAGCATTTGCCTGATTTCATTTGATTCTTCCTTGTTTTCATCCAATATCTTAAACAGATCATTTATTCTTCTTGCGGGAATACTCAAGTCCTGCAGGTTGTTTGATGATGAGTTTTCATTTGTCTGCCTGTAGTAATAGTATGGAACGTGGGTGTACAGTATGTTTTCTGCCTTCAATGCTGTTTCATAGAAAAAGGGATTGTCCACCCATGCTCCTCCATCTTCTTCAAGGAAGGTGATGTTGTTATTGGCCAGGAAGCTTCTCTTGTATATTGCAGACCATATTGATGGATGTCCCTCAAGAAATAGTGGTTCATCAATTACCCTGAATGGTGTTTCCTGTTTAAGGTTTCTTTTTGCTGAATCTACATTTAATTTCCTTCCCTCTTCATTTTCATACATGTGATAAAAGTTTCCCTTTACAATGTCCATTAATGAAAATTGTGATAGATTATATAATGATTCCAACATTTCCCTTGTAACGTAGTCATCTGTTTCAATTATTGATATGTATTCACCGGTAGCATTTGCCAATCCCTGATTTACCTGACTTCCATAGCTTTTCTTGCTTGATAGGAAAACGTTTATTCTGGAATCCTCCTGTGCATATTTTTTAAGTATTTCCAGAGTATTATCTTCACTTCCCGCATCGACACATATTATTTCTATATCCTCAAGTGTCTGATTTATCACACTTTCCATACATTCTTCAATGTAGTCTTCAACGTTATATGATGGCAGTATAACTGATACTTTTGGTTGTTCTTCTGGCATACTTTTATGCTCTCCTACTTTTTAATATTGAACTGTAACTTTCTCTTAGTAATTCAAAGTCTTCACTATTTTGTGTGCTTAAAACTTGGATGAAAATGTTTTTATTGCTTTCTGTAAGTTCCTTCATGAAATCTTCATATAATTCTCCATCCTCCAGGATACTTTTATATGATTCCTTCATTGCATGGAAAAACTCGTTTTTGTATTCGTCCCTGATTTTCGTGAAACGTGTATATAATGACAATACCTTCGTGTTGTATAATGTGTTCTTATGTTCTTCAAAATGTCCATATTTAATGAATCTGTCCCAGATTAGATTGTTTATTTCTATTGAATCAAGAAAACGCAGATCTCCATTGTTGGTTGATGACGTTGAATAGAATCTTCTGGTAAACAGGAACTCATCTAGGAAAATCATTTTATCAGCACTGAACAATATATCCCAGAAGAAAACGTTGTCGTCAAATATCAGTCCTTCAGGAAATAGTATGTTATTGTCCTCTATGAATTGTCTTTTGTAGAGTTTACTCCATGGCGTTACGGACATTATGAATATCAAGTCTCTGACATCATCATATCTGAAGACTTTATCCTGAGTTCTCCAATGAATTTCTTTCATTGAATAGGACTGTGTTTCATAATATTCCTCTTTCTGATTATCATAGTTTATTGCCTTGAATATGACAAAGTCGACATCAGTTTCTTTAGCCTTATTATATGTTAATTCGAGGGCGTTTTCCTTGATGATGTCATCAGAGTCCATCAGGTACAGGTATTCCCCTCTTGCATAAGTCATTCCCCTGTTTGTTGCCACTGCATGACCCTGATTTTCTTGTGTGTAAACTGAGATTCTTTCATCTTTTTTTGCATATCTTTCTAGGATTTCCTGTGAATTATCAGTACTTCCATCATTTATACAGATGATTTCAATATCTGTCAATGTTTGGTTTACTATTGAGTTCAAACAGTCTTCCAGGTAGTTTTCCACATTATATACCGGTATGACAACAGAAACTTTCACCATTTTTCATCATCCTCTTTTTCTTATTCTCAATATTTTTGTCAATTTCCAACTGTTTGATGAGGTTAGACTATTATTGAAGTTTTTAATCTTCTTATGTTCTGATTCAAGTATTTCATTGTATCTTTTCATTGTGTTTACTGATTTTTTGTCTTCATAAACTCTTTTTAACAATTCATATTCCTCAACACTATCCGATATTATAACTTGTTCATATTTTTTCCTGTTATCACTTGTCAATGAAGTGATGAATTCATCAGCATCATCCCGCTTAAGTACTTCAACAAAATCCTGCTTTAAAATTTCATAAGAAGTTTTCTTGTATTCTGCCGGTATTTTTTCATATCTGCCTACTGTTTTGCTGATTTTATTGTTTGCTGCCTGTGAAGAATATTGGTTGTCAAAGAGCTTCAATATGCTATTTTGTGTAATGATGTATTCTCTGAATGATGATTCATCAGGATTACCTGTTTTGTCGTTTTGTGATGTGTACAATTGCGTATCGGTGTAGAATATTTTTTCTGCAGTCATTAGTGTCTTGTAGTGTATGAATTCACCATAGTTTTCTGTGAGTTTTTTAATTTTAATGTTCTTTGCTGTTAGAAACTCCTTCCGGAAAACCTTGTTTGAGATGCTTACGTCCAGATCAAAGAGTTTGTCTTTAATTTTTTCTATTGTGAATGTTTTGTTGTTGACTATTCTTGAAAGATATCTTTCTTCATTACTTTCACAGGATGATGTACTTTTAAACATTAGCAAGTCAGCATTGCTTTGAATGATTTTCTCGTTTATTTCATCAAGAGCTGATGATGAAAATATATGATTTGAATCCGTAAATAGAACATAATCCCCTTTAGCTTTAGCGGTAATATCATCAAGGTTTTCTGTCAAGTTGTTGTCTTCATAAACAGTAATTCTCCTATCATCAGGCATGCTTTCCAGCAAGTTAAGTGAATCGGTTATGGATATTACTTCAAAATCGGAGAATTGCTGCTGAAGTATGCTGTTAAGACTTTCTTCGGAATCCTTATCAATGACTTTATATATTATTGTTAATTTTACCATGTGCTTTTCTCCAGATTAGAGTTTATGTTTCAATGAACGTAGATAACTGGTTAATTTCCAACTGTTGGATGTTAAAATTGCATTGTTCGAGTTTATGAAATGTTTTATTTCCTTTTGGAGTTTACCGATTTTTCCGGATAATGTTCTTTTTTGTTCGAAGGTGTATTTTTCTATCTCTTTAAGATTTGTATAGGATGATTTTATACTATTAGTATCATTAATTTTTTCTTCGGATATTCCTGTGAAATCTTTTAATCTTTGGGTGTCAATGTATGTTTTTTCCAGAATGCTTTCCTCAAACAAGCATTTCTTTATCAAATCATATTCTTCCATATCCTCTTTTTGTGGTGGATTTCTTATTATGTCTATTATCAAATAGCCATAATCATCCTCTTTGAAGTATTCATCCAATTCGGGCATGTTTTTTAATATTTTTTGAATATCTTCATCATATATGTTTTGTCTGAAGTTTAAATAGTTAATGAATTCTGTTTTATATGAGGATAGTGCAGTCCTGAAATTGTTTTCGTCCAGTATTCTGAATACTTCAAGAAAATGGGTTATGTAATCATTTTTCTTAAGGTATGTGTTTACTTTAATGTTGACTCCACCGGATGCTGAATGGTTATATCCGTAAAAGTCCAAGTTCAGTACAGGTATTTCATCTATTTTTGTTAATATTTTTGCCAGAAATAGTGGGTCTTCTCCTGCAGTTTTGTCAGGAAATGTTATGTTATTTTCATTTAAAAATGATGTTTTGTATATGTTTTTATAAAAGGCCCATGGAATTCCGTATTCTGTGGGATCAATAACGCTTTCCATTGTAAAATACGTGAATAATACATTATTGAAATCGTATTCTTCTTCAAATGTTCCGTCTGTTTTTATTTGTCTGAGGTTTGCTGTGACCATATTAGCATCATGTCTTTTTGCAAGATTATACATTTTCTCCAATGCCGTGTTATCCAAGTATATGTCATCAGAATCCAGAAATGCAATATATTCACCTGTTGCTTCTTTGATTCCATTGTTTCTTGCAATGGATGGTCCCGAATTTTCCTGTCTGATAATTTTTATAAAGTCGTATTCCTTTCCATACTGTTCCAGGATAATGGGTGAATTATCTGTTGATCCGTCATCAATGCAGATTACTTCAACGTCATCAATTGTTTGATTAATTATGCTATTTAAAGACATTGTTAGATATTCAGATGAGTTATACACTGGCATTATAACAGATAATTTAACCATTTTATCTACTCCTAAAATATGATTATTATTAATTAGTTATTTGAAACAAATAGTATATAAATTTAGTATTTTATGAAAGAATTGGCAGATATTACGATATACGGAATTGTAAAAGTAATTTAAATAAAAAAAGGATTGAATATAAAAAATGAAGAATTATATTGGTTCCCATTGTGCTTCTACTATAAATTCCTCATTATCTTTGACTTCTTTTTGATATACAAATGGTTTATTATGGGTTACATTAATTTTTTTATCAATTATATCGTAGCCATTTACTTTAAATTTAGTGAATTTTAGATAAATTGGTACTTGTTTTGAGTTTTCATCCCTATAATCTTTACTTTTTAAGTATACTTTTAACAATCCATCATTCACAGATTTAAAGGTGCCTTTAAAAGTACCTGCGAGACTATGAATCATTAACCCCTGACCTTTCTCATTATTAAACCATGAAGGATAGTCATAATATGCAGCATTATCTTTTTTAACTATTTTGATTGAATTGTTTTCTCCTTCACTTATTATGTCAATTCTCCCAGTATAGTATTTTTTAAGTATTTTCTGATTATTGCTTCGTTCAAGCAGATCCTTACGAATACCTGAACCTGTTTTTGATATTACTTTCGTGGATACATTTTCTTCGATTTTTTCGTCCTTTTCTTCCTTTCCATATTCCATACTACTTATTTGACGTATTTCAAAGTCTTTTAGAATATATTTCTTAACCGGATATTGTGAAAGTTTTACTTTCAATTTATCAAGAAGGGCATCTGCCGGCAGGAATATATATGTTTCAAACTTATCATTAAGATAATAATATGTCCTTATGCAGTTTTCTTCTTTATATCTATTCTCTGTTTTAGTAAGATAGTACAGGGATAATTTTCCCTTGACATTTGATTTGAATGATATTTTTATCATTATATGTTTTTCTGAATCGTATTCTATTTTTGGCAGAATAAACTCATTATGTGAATAATCTATTCTGTCATCACTTGTTATGCCAAGATGTTGTTTTAACTGATCTAAGTCAAAAAGAACTTCATCTGAATTGTAAAAGTTTTCCTTGTAGTTGTTTTCGATTAATATTGGTTTTTTAGTTGAAATTGAGTCAGTGTATAATAATTCTCTGCTTTGATACCATGGAACAGGTGCGGTAATTATCTTTTCTTTGTTACTGCTTAACCAGGATCCCCACCAGCTGAATGTACTGTTTGCTATAATAAAATGTTTACACTTGGACAGTATTGTTAAAAGTTCTGCTGATGAATTTGAAGAATCTGTATTTTCTTCATAGATTACATAACTGTGCGGATAATCTATTTCAAGGTTTTCTTTAACCCATTCTGGATCATCGGAGAATATGAAGAATTTTGGATTTTCAACCTTGGAAACTATTTCATCAATGGCTTTGCGATAATATTCTAGGCTGCACATACCAAATCTATGAAAAAGTGAAACATAATCCCCCCGTCTTATATGTAATGCAACTGAATTGGTGTTCTTGATATCTTCAACAATTTCCTGATATTTTTCTTTTATTGGTGGCATATATGTTAAATCGTTTCTTATTATCTTTTCATTATGAATGAAAAACTTTTCTGTAACTGTCTTCTTACCGTTTTCGTCTATTCCTGCACTGAAATAACCAGTGAATACTGCGGGTAGTTCCAGGTCATTCTTCAACTTTTCATTCATTCCATCATAGTAACATCCATATTTGGTTATAGGTGTTCCTATTGGATAATAGTTTAAATCATCCTGATATAATGAGCAACTGTCTTCATAGTCGGCTAATGAATAGTTACCTACTATTGCCCTGATATTGTATGCGTGCAGTCCATAAATGTTATGAACTATGTTCA
>CAZUHM010000065.1:0-11133 GCA_964620575.1 uncultured Methanobacteriaceae archaeon
CAAAAACAGTTGTTCCTGTAGGAAGATCAGGTGTTGACGGTGAATTAGATTCAACAGTTGTTTACTTAGCATCACCTAAATCAGGTTACGTAACTGGTCAATCAATTGCAGTAGATGGTGGATACACCTGTATATAAGTGTATACTAACCACTTATCTTTTTTTTATTAAACTTTAGGGGTGTGGACAATTATTGAGTTTTTAGAATAGTTGTTCATTAAACTCGAAATGAAATTTTAACTTTTTATTCTATTTTATATTAGATTTATTATTGTTTTGTTGTTTGTTTGTTCTTTTAGTTCTATGTTGTATATTTTTACTATGTATTGTGCTGTATCCATGAGTGTTTGCTACATTTTTGTATTTTTCGGATAAACCAGTTGTACGGGTAGAAATTACTTAAAAAATAGTGAAAATTAATTTATGCCAACATCAATCAATGTTTAAAAAAAAAATACGAAAGAAGAAGTTTTCATAATACTATGAAGACAACAATTCTTTAGAAATCTGTTTTTATATTACATATCAGATATGTGAAAGAGTCATATTTCCATAGAAATCATCAGAAAGATTCAAATCATGTAATGTTTGATTTAAATCAGGATGTTCATTCAACAGATTAATTATGTCATCCCGAACAGGTTTTACTTCATCAGTCTTGGAGTTATAACTCTTTTCCATGTCTGTAGAAACAGACATCATTTTATTAATATCTGAATTAGCATAAGCAGTATTAAATTCTTCATATTCCTTAATAGTTTCGGAAACAAGTTCTTTTTCAATTTCTTTAACTTTTATTTGATAATCAATATATTTCTCTTTTGTTTCATTACCATTTGCATAAGTTCGTGTTTCGTTAAGTTTTTCTAGTTGTTGATCTATCTTAGGTTCAACCTCCTTAAATGTCTGTGTTGTTACGTTGATACCACCAGATATATCATATGGATTTAAATTATCCAGCTTAGCCAATGATTCGTTAATCTCACCATCTATTGCAGAAATATTCTGTAATCCAGCATTATAATTTTTAATTGCCTCTTCGTTCTGGTATGGTACATAAACAAATTGATATGCACATAAGGCAATTATAATTACAACTATGATTGCTGCAATAATCTTTTTATTCATTTGTTTAACCCCCATTATTTTAATCAAAAAAAATGTTTAATTATAATAATATCTATTTAATAAGAAATTAATATAATTATATGTATTTAAGAATAAAAAGTTAAAATTTCAATTCAAATTTACCGAACAACTATTTAAAAAATCAATAATTGTCAAACACCTTTATAAAATGAGCTACAAAATAACAAAAGGCCACAATGCCGTTGTGGTATACTTTTTTTGAATATATTTTCAATACATTTTATCTTGTTTTACAGATATTAAAAAATAACAGCTATTTTTCATAAAAAATCATATAATTACTTAAATATTTCAATAAAATAATGTATCATCCCCTAATTGGATAATACAACAAAAAAAGAGTAATAGATTAGAATATAATCTATTTAATCAATTAATCCCTGATTTCTGAGATATTCCGGAAAGGTCATTTCTTTCTTTTTAGACTCTTCATTGGCTGGTTCTTCAGGAACATCCTCAACATTTTCCTCTACAGGAGCATCCTCAACTTTCTCCTCAGCAGGAGCTTCCACAACTTCTTCCACAGGAGCTTCTTCTTGAACATCTTCAGAGTTTTCTTCATCTACTTCCTCTAATGCTTCAATTTTTTCAAGACATTCTGCTGCAGCTTTTGCTATTGGATCAACTACCTGTGATACAGGTGGTGCGTAAGAGAATTCCATAGATACTACTTCTTCACAGGTGAGTTTTTGTGACATGATAGCAGTCATTGTATCTACTCTTTCAGCTACTGCTTCTTGACCAAACATTTGACATCCAATTATTGTACCGTCTGTTTTAGCAATTAGCTTGATGAATAATGGTTCACTTCCAGGATAATATCGTGCACGGGATAATGATTCAATAATACTTACGACTACAGGAATTCCATGTTTTTCTGCTTCTTGTTGGGTTATTCCTACTGCACCCATTTCCATTCCACCAATTTGTGAAACTGTTGAGTTTAGAACTGGTTGGAAGCCTATTTCGTGTCCTGTTAAGTTTTTAGCAAGAATTATACCCTGTCTTACTGCTGTTGTACCTAATGGTGAAAGTGTAATTTCTCCAGTTATTGCATTTGTAACTTCAACACAGTCTCCTGCTGCATAAACATTTGGTACAGAGGTTTCCATTCGTTCATTTACTTTTATTGCAAATTGTCCAAGTTCACAACCAATGCTTTCTGCTAATTCTGTTTGTGGTCTTACACCTGTTGACAATATTACCATGTCTGCAGGTTTTTCTTGTCCATCGATTGTTACTGATTCTACTTTTGTTTCACCGTTTATGGATTCTACTGCTGAGCTTGTGAATATTTCAATGTTTTTGCCCTGTAGGTGTTGCTGGAATTTGTCTGACATTTCCTGGTCGAATGATCTTGGGAAGAGTTGTGGCATCATTTCTGCAATTGTAACTTTTATTCCTTTGTTAGCTAATTCTGAACCGAGTTCTAATCCAATTGCTCCTCCACCGACTAGTATTACGTTTTTACAGTTTTGTGAGTATGCGAGTATGTCTTCACCATCTTCAACTGTTCTTACTTTAAATACTCCTTCAAGGTCTTTACCTGGAATTGGTGGTATTAATGGTTTTCCTCCTGTTGCAATCACAAGTTTGTCATATTTGAGGTTTTGTTTGTTTCCTTTTTTGTCTTCATATGTTAATTCGGTTATGTCGTTGTTGATTTCTTTTACTGTTGTTTCTGTGAGTATTCTTATGTTTTTGCGCATGTATTCGTCTGGTCTGTGCATGATAATATCGTTGAAACTATCTATATGGCCTCCAATTACGTATGGTATTGCACATGGAGAGTATGCAACGTGTTTTTGTGTAGTAAATACTATTATTTGAGATTCGTCATCATATTTTCTTATGTTTGATGCGGCAGTTAGTCCTGAAGCTCCTGCTCCTATAATTACTATATTCAATGAATTCACCTGTGTACATATTTCAATTATTCATATATATCTACTTTATAGATATTATATTTTGTTTTATTAATCAATATATTTTTAAAAAATGTTTAAAATAGAATTATTCCAATAATCCTCTGATTGTTTGTGCAAATTCTGATTCAACAATGTTTTTTGCTCCCAATGTTTTAGAATGTGCATCTAATTCTGTAACAACATTATCAAATCCCATCTGTCTGAGAGGTGTTACAAGTCTTGGTCCATCCGTTACTGCAATACTTTCTCCCGGAATCTTGGTTACATCAACTGCATGTGGAACTCCAAGCACTATTGTTAAATCTGAGTCTAATGTGTTCAGTATCTCTTCTGCTTTTTCCCCTGTTTTAGGATATTCATCCAATCCACCGGTTATGTAATCCACATCCTTGGATATTGTTTTGTTTACTGTGACTGCATGATGTTTAATGTAGGGCAATCCGATTTCTTCATCGGTATTTGCCAAATAAACAGGCATGTTATCCGGATAGTATTTGGCCCAGTCAATTGTCATTATATCGGCAAAAAGGTAACTTGTCTCTTTTTTAGCGTTCAATACTATTGTTACTTTCTTTCCTTCTTCCAGGTATTTAAGTATTTTATTTGCTATTTTTACTTTGTTGTCACCATAGTCAGGTTTAATGTATTCTCCCTTTGCCATTCCACGAGTCTTTTCCAGTTCTGTAGCTTTCTGAAGCATTTCTGTTTGTCTTTCAACCTCTTCTTCAGAGATTAAACCTGCAGTATTTGCTGCTTTGAGTGCCTGTATTGCTCCTGCAGTATTGTCTCCCGCTTCATATCCTCCATGTGTCTCTACGATGATTATATTTGAATCTATTCCTGCTTCCTGTGCATCCAGTTTCATGTTTTCTCCTATAATCATACTGGCACATGTTCCCACTATACCAATATTGTCTGGATGGAATGTTTCTTCTACTTCCCTGATTGTTTCTACGAGTTTTTCACTTGCACCGAATATGAAATCGTTTTCATTCATTGCTGTTGTGATGACCCTTATTCCTTCATCTTCCAGCAGTCTTCCTGTTCTAAAACAGCATCCTGCAGGTCCATGCATTATAATTACATCAACTTCCAGATCCCTCAGGGTGTAGAGTGCTGCTGCTATCGGACTTGGTCTTGGATGTATCATAACATTTCTCCCTCTTTGAGTCTGTATTGTCCTACACTACTGTATTTTACGTTTTCGAACTTTTCCTGGTCAAATATTGGTAATGCCGTTATGATTACTTTCTTTATTTTCTCCGGATTCAACTGTCTGTATTCAGGAGTGTCTGTCATTACGATTATGCAGTCTGCTTCATATGCTTCTTCCAAGCTTATTTTCTTTGCGCCATGTTCTTCTATGATTTCTTCAGGTACTTTATCATCATGTGCCCATACTTCAACATCACGGCTTGCAAAGTCATCTATTAATGCTAGTGAAGCGTTATTTTCCTGTGTTTGCAGCTGTTCATCTTCTGTTATTCCCAGTATTGCAACTGTAGTTTCAAACATTGCCAAATGTTCTTTAAGGTAAAGTTCTTTTTCTGCCATGTATGCCATGTGGTATGCTACGTAGTTGTTTGTGCTTCTTGCAGTTTCAGATAATTGTGAAGGCTCACCGTATTCATTTGCTATGTTGTTTATTTCGTCGGAATCCCGTGATATTTCATTTTTAAGTATTGGTTTTGGATATAACAGGTGAATGTCTTCATCCGTGTTTGCAACATCTATTGCTTCTATAAGATCTATGGTTATTGCCTCTGAAAGTATTGCTGTCTGGTTTGCCAGTGCTACCAGTGTATCCTTGTATGCATTTTGCAGTATCGGTATGAATTCTGCAGTCTGTATATGTTTTACTGTTCTTATTTCATCAGATATTGGTTTGTATAATGCTACTGTTTTATCTCTGCATTCATCATTTTTTCCTGCAATGATTCTTAGGCCATCATTGATTACTGTCGTATATGCCAGCTTAATATCAGGTATTAGGTCGTATTCATCTATTACCTTTGACATTTTAAGTACTGTTCTTGGCGGTACTTTTGTGTCAAATATGAGCAGAACTTCATCCAGCACAGAGTTTTGCAGTTTAACACATGCTTCTTTAAGTCTTGATGTATCATATTTGCCATCAATTATACCGTTGTGTGTGAATATCACTGCATCTACTGTTGAAAACTGTTCTATTGAATCCGTTTTCTCAAGAATTGTGTTGATACTGCCTGTTTCATCATAGACTATTACTTCTGAGTCCAGGTTTTCGTATTGTGAAATATCAGTTTCATAGTCAGGATAGATTATTGTTTTCATCTTATCTTGTCTCCTATTTGTTTGCTATGATACTGATTATGTCAGATTGTTTCAGTTCCTGTTCGCTGGATATTCTCATGTTCTTTCTTGCGTCTATTGCATGTGTAAATCCGTCACCAATATCTGTGTGTATGCAGTATGCTAAATCACGTGGGTTTGAACCCTTAGGTACAAGCAGTGCATCAGGGAGGATGTTTCCTTTTTGGTCTGAGAATTTATGTTCATCTTCTACAGGATAGACCACTATGTTTTCGAGTGTTTCATATACTGCTTTATTTATTGCTTCCTGTATTCCTGTTGAACCATACTTCTTAAGTACGTTTTCATCTATGAAATTAAGTGCCATTTTCTGTTTGTCTGAGAGTTTTGCATCATCAATAACTTCAAAATGGTCTTCACCTGATTTGTAACTTATTAGGCCTGCTTTTGCTGCATTTACCAGTGCAAGTTCTGACTCTGCACTTGTTGGTATTACCTGGTCGTACTGTTCTTTTAGTCTTCTGATGTTTTCTTCTGCCTGTGGTGTGTCTATTTTGTTTGCCACGATAATGATTGGTTTTGCTGATTCCAGTATTTTATCTATGAAACGAAGCATGTCTTCCTGTTCCCATTTGTCATATTCGTCATTCATTATGCGTTCTGCTTCTATCACGTCGTCAATCATTACTCCTGCTCCTGTGAGCTGTTCTGATATGACTTTTGCAAAGTTTAAATGTTCACTCATTACTTTTCTTATCAGTCTTGGCCAGTTTCTTTCGAGAATTGAATATACCCACATCGTCACTTCATGTTTTAGGAAGTTAACATCATCCAGTGGGTCGTGTGTTCCTGCTTCGCATGGGTTTCCTTCCTCATCTGTTGAACCGGAAGCATCTATTATATGTATTAGTGCTCTTGCCTGACTTAGATCGTCAAGAAATTTGTTTCCCAGTCCTTTTCCTTCGTATGCTCCAGGTACCAAACCTGCCACATCTATCAGTTCTACGGGTATGTATCTTGTACCATCAACACATTTTCCAGTTCTTGGATTACATGTCAGTTCCAGTTCCTTACATGGACATTCAGCTGTTACATATGCTATTGCTGCGTTTGCATCTATTGTTGTGAATGGATAGTTTGCAACTTCTGCTTCTGAGAGTGTTGCTGAGTTAAAAAATGATGATTTTCCTACATTTGGTTTTCCTGTTACTGCTATTTGTAACATATTTCTACTCCTGTTTTCTTTGTTAAAAATAATTAATAGTAATAATTCTTAAATTTTTTATTTTAAATTTTAAAATTCATTAATCTATTATTAATATATGTAATTTTATGATTATTAAGTTATTGAAAAATTAAAAATAAGTAAAATTTGGAGGTTATACTTGAATTTGGGGTTGATATAGTGTTTATATTATTACTACACACATATAACCGAAATCCATATTTTTTGCTTCACCCAGTGTTACTTGAACTATCTGCTCGTCAGGATAACTTAATTTCTCACATATGGTTATATCATGGTCTGGACTGTATCCATGATCAATAAGGTATTCTGCAAGTTCACTGATGTGTCTGTTTGGCAATATAATGTTTGGTCTTGTATTGTCAAGTTTTTCCAATAGATCATCTGCAGGTGCCTTACCACCATGAATTGTTAATAGGTTTGCAGTGTCCCATGGTATCTGCACTTTTGCTGCTGCAAGTTGAACGGAGCTAATACCAGGTATTACGTTGACTTTTGTTTTTGGAGATAATTTCTGTATTGTTTTTAGCATTCCTGAAAATCCAGGATCACCTGTGGATAATACTGTTACTTTTAAACCATCATCAAGGTATGATACTGCCATTTTAACAGTTTTTGGAATATCTCTTGGTTCTAAGACTACCATTTTTGCATCAAGATAATCAAACAAATCCAATGATCTTTTACTTCCCACAAGCACATCTGAAGATTCAATAGTATCTATTGCACCTAATGTTAAATATTCTTTGTCTCCCGGACCAATACCTACTATGTTCATTTTATTCATAATGGTTCACCCTAAATAATTTCTAAGTAATTATTATTATATTTGAACGCACAATGTAATAAACATTTAGAATAAGAATATTAATCATATACTTGATTAAGGTAGCGAGAATAATTTTTTATAAAAAAAAGATTTGAAAAAAGGGGTTTAAAACATTTTTAACAATCCTGGAACCATACCGTAGAATATGAGAATTATCAGAACTACTATCAGGAAATAACTAAAGACTCTGACTATGAAGTTGATTGTTTGTTCACTTAACTCGTGTTCATGCAAGAAGTCAAGTAACCTGTTGAATACTCTGCTTATTGCGCAGCGTATGGAATGTGGTAAGGGTCTTGTACACCAGTTTAGTGTGTTGTTAAAGTCTTTTCTTCTGTCATCCCTTATGCGGTAACCGACAAGTTCCTCCAGTATCAATCCACCATCCAATGGTTTCATCGGCAACAAGTTGAAAGTTCCAACTGACAGGTTAAGTAAGTATACCAGGTAGAAAAACTCCCTTAATTCTGACAGTAACCATGGAATGAAAGTACCATATTTTTTATTTGCTTCCTGTGCAACTATAACATGTTCCTTTGCACGTACTCCAATATATGCTTTGCTTGCATTGTTAGGATTTGTGGCTGCAGTAACCGTGTATGTTCCCTTGTCCGTTGTTATCGACACATTGTCTCCAATTCTATTTTTATTCATGATTTCAGAATAGGATGTTGTGTCATTGACTTTATGACTGTTTATCTCGCGTATAACCATTCCATCGGAAAGGATTGATTCTGATGGACTGGCCGGAACGACACTGGTAATTTCCATACCGTCCGAGGTGTACATTCCCTCTGAAGCTATGAATCCACCGACACACATCATCAATATTAATCCTATTACTGCCAATCCCATGTTAAACATTGGTCCGGCAAAATATACGCGCAACTTACTTATTCCGTTAATCTTTTTAAGTTCTTGTTCATTTGGTTCAACAAATGCTCCCGGAATAATAATCATAAGGAGCAGCCCAACTGAATCGATAGCAACTCCCTCGACACGTGCAAGTATACCATGTCCTCCCTCATGTATAACCAGTACTGTTGCAAGAGCAAGAAGTCCCGTTGCAAATGGAATGTATATTGGAGAACCTGGAATATCCACACCCGGCAGTATCAATGATACAGTAGGCATCTCAAACATTAACTGCAGAGACCATATGATTGCTACAAACATCACTATCATTAAGAAGAAGCCCAATGGAATTCCCACATTCATATAGGCCTTCCAGAATCGTGGCGCCTTCTTAGCGATTCTATCAATAATATCATGCAATTTTTCTGTCTTGAGCATGAGCACTATTCCCTGTATGGTAATGTTATACCTGCCCCTGAGAAGAAATGCCAGTACCCAGACCACTACAAAACCTATTGCATAATACCATAATGCATTCATTATTAATTACCTTCTAGGCAGAATTATGCCATTTGATTTTCAATTGTACTTGTATTTGCTTTTACTAATTCATCTGTTTCAATGTTAATTAGTTCATCATCTGCATCATTTACTATGAAGTTTCCGCTTGTTACTTCACCAATTACAGCATATGCAATGTTATCATTAGCCAATACTTCTTCTATTTGACTTGCTTTATCAGATTTTACTGTGATTATGAATCTGCTGTTGGATTCTGAGTAAAGTTTTTCATCACGTGTTAAATTGCTGCCTTCAGGTATGTTACTGATATCAACACTTACTGTCTTATCTGATTTTATGCTCATTAGTGCTAGTGCAGTTACAAGTCCTCCTTTGGAAATGTCATGTACTGCAGTTATTTCATCATTGTATTCCCTTATGAGTTTTCTTATTTCCATTGACACAGCATAATTTTCTTCCAATCTTACTTCAGGTGGGTATCCCTGCACTACATCATGTATTTCTTTGTAGTATTGTGAGCCGTCAAGTTCTGGGTAGGTGTTACCTACTATGAATACTTTGTCACCGTTTTCTTTGAATGTCATTGTTTTGATGTGACTGTTGTCAAGTACTCCTACTGTTCCAACTATCGGTGAAGGATTTACTGTTACTCCTTCTGTTTCATTGTAGAAGCTCACATTACCACTTATGAATGCTGTTTCAAATTTGTTTGCCACATCACTCATTCCACTAACTGCCTGTTTGAATTGCCAGAACACTTCTGGTTTTTCAGGGTTTCCGAAGTTTAGACAGTCAACAAGTGCTATTGGTCTTGCTCCCATACTGATTGAGTTGTTGATTGATTCGAGTACTGCAGCTGCTGCTCCATGATAGGGGTCAAGAAGTACGTGTGTACTGTTACAGTCTGTTCCAATGGTAAATGATGTGTTTTGGTCTACTTTAATTACTGCTGCATCGTCGCCCGGTTTTACAATTGTTCTTAACTGTACTTCATGGTCGTATTGACTGTAAACCCATTTTTTGCTTGTGATATTTTCTGATGCAAGGAGTTTAAGTAATGTTTCCTGTGGATTTGTTTCTGGTATTTCCACATCAACTATTACTTTTTCAGGTTCTTTTGCTTCTCTTTCAATGATTGGTGCATCTGTAAACAGTACGTTTGGTGCATGACATATTTCTTCTTCACCATCTTTGATTATGAATTCTCTTTTGTCGATGATTTCACCGATTACTGCATGTGAAAGGTCGTGTTTTTCACATATTTCAAATGCTTTGTCAACATCTTCTGGTGAGATTGCAAATACCATTCGTTCCTGTGATTCGGATAGCATTATCTCGTATGGTGTCATGTTTTCTTCTCTGAGTGGGATTTTCTTAAGGTCGATTAATGAACCGTTTCCTCCTTTATCTGCCATTTCAGATAGACAACATGTGAGTCCTCCTCCACCAAGGTCTTTTACTCCGTGTATGTCCAGTGTTTCCAGCAGTTCATATGTTGCTTCCATTACTCTTTTTTTGGTAAATGGGTCTGCCACCTGTACTGCCGGCCTGTCTTCTATTTCGGAATTGCTTGTCAGTTCTTCTGATGCAAATGTTACACCATGTATTCCGTCACGTCCTGTTGTACCACCCATGAGTAAGTAAACATCTCCCACTATCGGTGCACTTCCGTATACTATTTCATCTTTTTTAACTAGTCCTGCACATACCACATTTACCATAGGATTGTACTGGAAGTTGTCGTCGAATTCAATTTCTCCCCCTACTGTTGGTACTCCTATACGATTTCCATAGTCGGATATTCCTTTTACCACATAGTCAAATATGTATTTTGATCTTTGGTCACTCATGTGTCCAAATCTTAGTGCGTCCAAGAGAACTACCGGTCTTGCTCCCATACTTATGATATCCCTTACGATTCCACCTATACCTGTTCCTGCTCCACCGTAAGGTTCTACTGCTGAAGGATGGTTATGACTTTCCATACCTATTGCAAGTGCGTATTCATCCGTTAAGTTTACAATTCCTGCATCATCACCAGGACCTAATATTACGTCCGGTCCACTTGTAGGAAAGTTTCTTAGAATTGGTCTGCTGCTTTTGTAGGAGCAATGTTCTGAGAACATTACATCCATCATACCTAATTCCAATTCATTAGGTTCTCTGCCTAATACTTCGTTAATATATTTTAATTCGTCATCAGTTAAAACCATAAACTCATACAACCTTCAAATTATTATAATATTATTATTCTTTTATGAATATTTTAAGCTTTTCTTCTTCAATTTTCCAATCTTTTTTGTATAATTCAAC
>CAZUHM010000065.1:11192-12802 GCA_964620575.1 uncultured Methanobacteriaceae archaeon
GTCTTTACGCATATCCTGTCTACGACGGATTAATTCACGTGCCATTGCTTCAGAGTATATTTCAGGAGTGATTTCCGTGTCAACATATACGCTTCCGTTTTCAAAGTCACAGTTTACAAGGTTTTCAGGTACATCCTGTTCAAACAATATTTCCTCTTCGACAAGGGTTATGTCTTTATCGTCAAAGTGTATTGTGTATTCACCAGTTTCTGTAACTTCATCCAAGATTATGCTTGCATCTACATCATCTTGTTCAAAGTATTTTTTAACACGTCCAAGGTCTCCCCTAAGTTTTGGACCAAGTATTGACATATTAGGTTTTGCTATGACAATTGCATTTTCCAGTTCTGATTCAATGGTAATTTTTTTGGAGTTTGCTTGTTCAAGCAGTACCTCTTCCAGTGATTCTATTGCCTTTTTTACTGAATCATTTGCTGTTACCACTGTAATGTTTTGTACCGGCCATCTGAGTTTGAATCTTGCAACGTCCCTTGCATGTGCACTTGCTTCGAGTATGTCCCTTATGTGGTTCATGTTTTCTTCCAGCTGCACATCGATTTCTGTTTCATCATATTCCCAGTCAAGCATGTGTACACTTTCCGGTGCATCCGTTTCCACTCCGCGTACAAGGTTTTGATATATCTGCTCGGTTACGTGTGGTGAGATTGGTGCAAGTGCTCTGATAAGGTCTTTTAGTGTGTAGTATAATGTGTAGTATGCTCCTAATTTATCAGGATCGTCACTTTCCACCCATGTTCTTCCACGGATAAGTCTTACATACCAACGGCTTAAATCTTCAAGTACAAAATCCGTGATTTTTTCTGTTGCCCTGTTAAATAGAAGTGCTTCTATGTCTTCACCCACAGCCTTTATTAAACTGTTTACACGGCTTCGTATCCATAGGTCTTCTCTTCTGAACTTAAGGTCTTCCTTGTTATGCTTTGTTGGGTCGAAGTTGTCAAGGCTCATGTATGTTGTACTGAAGTAGTATACGTTCCATAGTATGTTGAATAGTTTTGATGAGTTCTGTACTTCATCCCAGTTAAATTTAAGGTCATCCCATGGTTTGTTTGCATCCAGAAGATAGAATCTTAGTATGTCTGCACTGTATTTTTCTATTACTTCTTCAGGACTTACCACATTACCTATGGACTTACTCATTTTCTGTCCTTTATCGTCTAATGTGAATCCATGCATCAGTACTTTCTTGTATGGTGCCTTACCGAATGCTGCTACTCCAAGTCCTAGCTGTGAGTAGAACCATCCTCTTGTCTGGTCATGTCCTTCTGTGATGAAGTCATATGGGAACCAGTCTTCGAAGTTTTCTGATGGGTCCTGTGGGTAGTGTAATGCTGCCCATCCTGCTACACCTGAGTCTATCCATACGTCATGTACGTCAGGTACTCTGTGCATGTCATGTCCGCATTCACATGGTATTGTTATGTTGTCCACATGTGGTCTGTGTACAAAGTCACCAGTTAGTGTGTCGTCACCGGACAATTCTTTTAGTTCCTGTTTTGAACCTACCACCACTTTGGTGTCACATTCGTCACATATCCATATTGGTATTGGTATTCCCCAGTATCTTTGTCTTGATATTGTCCAGTCAC
>CAZUHM010000066.1:0-12723 GCA_964620575.1 uncultured Methanobacteriaceae archaeon
CAATTAATAATAAATTAACGATATTTTAATATTATTTATATAATAAGGAGTATATTATGCTGAAAGTAAATCAAAACTATTGTTTAGGGTGTGGGGCATGTGTAATAGTTTGTCCTGTTAATCAGGAGATATGTCCTGAAGTGATAGGTGGAAATGGACCAAATACAACTGAAGTTATAATGTTAGTCGAAAATGGTATAATAAAACTATTCCATCCTGAAAAATGTCGAAGTTGTATGACATGTACAAATACTTGTCCAACAAAAGCAATTTACCACGGAGAATAAAACATGAAAACAATCATCAACACGGGAACCAGTATTATACAGGCATTCTATGAGAAAAAAGGTTCAACATTAAAGGATGAGTACAGACAATCAGCAGCAGTAGCCTTTATGGACATAAATGACATGCAAAAAATGAAACTCAAACCAAGGGATAAAATAAAAGTAAAATCACAATGGGGCGAAGTAGTATTATACGTTGACAAATCACACGATGCTCCACATGAAGGAATGATATTCATACCAAAAGGACCATGGGCAAATATTGTTATCAGTCCCGAAACTTACTGTTGTAATATACCAACATACAAGGGAATTCCTGCAGAAATAGAGAAAACAGAAGAAGAAGTTTTATTGGTTGCTCAATTAATGAACAGAACATACAACAAATACAACTTAAATGATGATTTATTATCAGATAAACCATTATATAAGAAAGGGGATGGTAACTGATGGAAAAACCAATCACAGATTATGATGAAATAATTAAAAACTGTTCCTGTTCATATTGTGGAAATAATTGTGATGACATAACATACTTACTCAAAAACGGGGAAATAGTAGGAGTAAGACATGCCTGCAGGATAGGTGCAAGTAAAATTATCAACGATCAGGATCAAAGATTACTAAATCCCATGATGAGAAATGATGATGGCATACTGGAAGAAACAACATGGGATAAGGCACTGGATGAAACAGCAAAATTATTATACAATAGTATAAGACCAGTACTCTATGGATGGGGAGAAACATCAGTAGAAGCAATAAAAAAAGGAATAAAGATAGCAGAAAAAACAGGTTCTGTAATTGATAATCAATCAACAATATGTCACGGTTCTTCAATACAGGCATTTCAGAATGTGGGACATCCAGTCATGACACTAGGGGAAGTAAAGAATAGGGCCGACGTGATAGTATATGTTGGAACAAATCCAATGGATGATCATCCAAGACACTTGTCAAGATACACAACATTTCCCGAAGGATTCTTCAGAAGAAACGGTCGTCAAGACAGGACAATAATAACATTGGATCCAAAATATACAAATACAGCCAAAGTCTCAGATGACTGGATACAGTTTAATATGAATGAAGATTACCTCCTATTCAATGCTCTGAGAATGTTACTCAAGGGTGAATCATTAGATGAAGAAGTGGTTGCGGGAGTGCCCATAGAAAAACTGGAACAACTGATCGAAACAATGAAAAATGCCGAATATGGTGCATTATTCTTTGGATTGGGAGTATCACAAACACTGGCAAAACAAAAAAATGTGGATGTATTAATACAATTGGTTGAAGACTTAAACAGGTACTCAAAATGGTCAATGTTACCAATGAGAGGATTCTTCAATGTCAGCGGATTTAACATAGCATTAACATCAGAAACAGGTTATCCATACGGTGTTGATTTTTCAAGAGGATATCCTAGATTCATGGTCGGTGAAACAACAACAATAGACCTGCTTAACAGAAGAGAACCTGACTTCTTCATGGCCGTCTCCGCAGATCCAGGAGTGCAGTTTCCGGGTTATACCATACAACACCTCGTGGATATACCGACAATACAGATTGATACGCATTGGGGACCATTCACAGAACTTGCAGACATAGTCCTGCCAAGTACAAGAGTTGGTGTCGAAACGGCAGGAACAGCCTATCGTATGGATTCAATACCATTATTCATGAAAAAGGTAATAGATAAACCTGAAAATTGTCATTCAGATGAATGGATACTTACACAAATATACAAACGCTTAGAACTATTAAAACAAAAGGAGGATGAACATGGAATACATTCTTAAGAACGGAATAGTTTTTGATCCAACAAATAATGTCAATGGAGAACAGATGGATCTATTTATCAAAGACGACAAAATAGTTGATGAAGTATCCTCCGATGCAAAAACATTGGACGTTACAGGGAAATTGGTAATGCCTGGTGGAGTAGACTTACATTCTCATATTGCAGGACCTAAACTGTCAATAGGAAGATTATATCGTCCGGAAGACATAAGAAGAGGAATCAAACCTGCACCCAACGATGAAATATCTGGATTTGAAGCAGGTTTTTCTTTACCAACCTGTCCGACAATAGGATATCGTTACACAAAAATGGGATATACCACAGTTACAGAAGCAGCAGTACCTCCATTGGAGGCAAAACATGCACATGAGGAAATTAACAGCATACCAAACCTTGACATACCAACATTAACCCTCTTTGGAAACAACTGGTTCATGTTAAAATACGTTAAGGAAAACAGATTGGATGACTTAACGGTATTCATATCCAAATGGCTTAAACTTGCAAAGGGTTATGGAATAAAGATAGTTAATCCATGCGGAAGTGAAGCATGGGGTTGGGGAAAAAATGTTGATGGACTGGATGATCCTGAACCGCACTGGGGAGTAACAGGAAGAGAAGTAATAACAGCCCTTACAAAGGTCAACGAGAAATTAGGTCTTCCCCACTCCGTTCATGTACATACAAATGACTTGGGACACCCAGGAAACTATGAAACAACACTGGAAACATTTGACTGTGTAAAGGATATAAAAAAGAACAAGAACGTTGATAGAAATCAGATAATGCATTGTACACACATACAGTTCCACTCATATAAGGGAACATCATGGAGGGACGTTTCATCAGGTGCAACAGAACTGATAGATTACATAAATAAACACGACCATTTAACATGTGACATCGGTCAAATAACTTTCGATGAAACCACAACCATGACTGCAGATGCTCCAATGGAATATGACCTATTCAGACTGACAGGATTAAAATGGGCAAACAAGGACATTGAAGTGGAAACAGCATCAGGTCTCATACCATCAATATACTCACAACATGCACCTGTAAGTGTGTTACAGTGGGCAGTGGGACTGGAATTCTTCATGGGAGTAAAAGATCCTTGGAAAATAGTTTTAACAACAGATTCACCTAATGCAGGACCATTCATAAGATATCCTAAAATAATATCCTGGATTATGAGTCAGGAAAAACTTCAGCACATGTTAGACAATGAAGTTCATAACTGGGCCACAAACAGGACAGATTTGGGAACCTATGATCGTGAATACTCATGGAATGAAATAGCTGTAATAACAAGGGCAAATCCTGCAAAAATATTGGGACTCAATGACAGGGGACATTTGGGACTGAATGCAAAGGCAGATATTTCAGTATATGATATTGACGTGGAAAATTTTGACACGACCCTGAAAACTAACTCTGAAATACTGGAAAACAAACTGTTAAATAGTAAATACACAATCAAGGATGGTGAAATTCTAGTTAAAGATTCAAAAATAGTTAAACTTGTAAAAAGCAATCACATATGGTGTAACGTAAATGGCCTGGAAGAAAGGGAAAGAATATTGGAAAAACGAATAAGACCTGAATTTAACAAGTATTACACAATAAAATATGAAAACTATGGAGTAAATGACCATTATATTAAACCGGACATACAAATCAACGTAGAATATGAGGATGATGACATATGAAATCAATTAATCTATTTATGACTAAGGAAACTTCAATTCCAATAGAATTCGACAACATACTGCCCGAATTATTGTATGACAAATCGTCAGATGAAATTAAGAAAAGTATCATCTACAGAGGAAACAGGGAATATGAATTATCCGAATATTTTGATGTTGAAGTTACTGGAGAATGTGAAAATGCCGATGATTGTAGCATAAATATTGAAGGAAACCTTTCACGGGTAAAAAGAATAGGCTATTCAATGGGGGCAGGAAAAATAATTGCAAATTCTTCAGTAGATTTTCATGTGGGAGCATGCATGTCAGGAGGATACATCCTAGTCAGGGGAGATGCCGAAAGTTATGCTGGAAGAGAAATGACTGGTGGAATACTGGAAATAACAGGCAATGTCAAGGAATTCTGTGGATCATCCTATGCCGGTGAATGGAGGGGAATGTCCGGAGGAAAAATCATTGTTCATAAAAATGCAGGAAAACAATTGGCCGATTATATGATAAAGGGTAACATTCACATTAAGGGCGGTTGTGATATTTTATCTGGAGTTCACATGGCCGGCGGATTCATACAGATAGATGGAAACGTGGGACAATGGTTCGGCGGACAAATGAAGAAAGGAACTATAGTTCTGAATTCAAAAGTTAATGAAATATTGCCCGGATTCAAGGAAGAGGAAATCATTCACAATCCTCTTATCGAAGGAAAATACTTCTTCGGAAAATATAAGTTATACTCCGGTGACAGAGCCGTTAACGGTAAAGGCAAAGTATGGATAAAACAATAAGGGCATAAATCATGGAAAAAGAGTATATAACCATTAAAGAGGATGATTTAAAGAAATTCATACTTGAAAACTTCAAAGAGGATTCATTACTTGAAATATCATATAACAGGGTTTTTATTCCCGGAAAAATATTGTATGTGGATGATGATGCATCAATTACCCTCCAACTTAAAGGACAATTATTAAATCAGAGGATTGAAATTAACATTGATGAAGTAAAAAGTGAGTTAGTTGAAATTATTCACACCTATGAAAACAAGTCAACCATAATCACAATAATAGATTAAAAAAAATAGTTTTGAAGAAGAAGTATTTATTCAAGTACTGTATGTCTTGATTTCAAATCTTCTTCTGTTTGTCCCAAATCACTCATCATTTGTGCAATAACTGAATCTAAAAATACTAATGCACTGATTTCAAATATAGTTCCCATAGGAGATAATGTTTGGTGTTGACCACTAATTTGACGACGAATATAACTGGTTTCATCATCTATTTTTGTTCTTCCTTTTAATTGAACAATAAGGTCTGATTCTTTAGCTAATGAACTATCAGTATATGAGGTTATAGCAATTATCTTTGCACCAATACTTTTTGCAATTCCTGTTGTGCTTATAATGTAACTTGTTTCACCAGAGCCTGAAATTGCTATCAGACAATCTTTATCTGTAATTGCCGGAGTAATGGTTTCTCCAACAATATACACATTTAAGCCCAAGTGCATTAATCTCATACCGAATGCTTTAGCAACTAATCCGGAACGTCCAAGACCCATAATAAATACATTCTCAACACTCAAAACCATTTCGGTCATTTTTTCAATTTCTTCTGAACTAACCGATTGGGTTATTTTAGATACATTTTCGATAATATCTTTCACAGCATCATTATAAATCATGTTTTTCCCCTACAATAATAAGATTTTATTCATTTTTTCTTGAATACGTAATTGTTTTTTTTGTAAAAAATTACTATTATATTATATGTAAAAATTTATATTTACTTTTTACTATATCTCATAAATAACGGAATGATATTTTAGTTGATTTTATGAGTCTTAATAAAAAATTGAATCTTGAAATGAACGATGTAATATATGATTATAAGTTATTTGACACTTTAAAATCTATTAAACTAAATAAATCTCAAAGAAAAGCAGCCAAAGAATTGGGAATATCACACACAGTTTTAAATCGTAGAATTATTAAAGCTGAAGAATTATTGTCTCAGCCACTCGTCAAAGTAACAAACAGGGGTTCAACTTTAACAGATTACGCTCTTAATCTGCTGGAAGAATATGAGTCATATGAGCAACGTTTAACTGATGATGACGTTTGGGTAATGGCTGGTGGTTTCATATCCTGTGAATTTATCAGGCAATTGTCTGCTGCTTATCAACTGGAAAATATTAAAATATTGCAGACTGATTTAAACACGGCATTCGATTTGGCAAATAAGGGCTTGGTGGATATACTGGGTTTTGATGATCCGGTACAGGCATATATTTATGACATTGAACCAATACCTCTTGGAAGAGATCATCTGATGTTACTTACTCATGGAAATGAAGAATTTTACAATATAACTGATCTTGACGGATTGAGATTTGTTGAAGTGGAAGGTTCTGCACAAAGACTCGCATGGACTACTCTTGCCAACAATGATTTGGATTTTGATATAGTTTCGACAGTTGATTCTTTTCATGAAGCAATACGTATGGTGGAACAGGATGAAAATCTCTACACATTCATAAATAACAGTATGTCATATACATCTATGCATGTCAGTGACATATTATCCGAACATACACGTCATATAATCAGTGCATTAAATGTTAAAAATAGTGTTGATGTCGAAAGTTTCTTAAATTTTGCATCACATAACGCACAAAAACTAACAGTAAAATATGGTTTTGAACAATTATAAAATTATATGAAAAAATAGTGACAAGAAGAAATAACTTATTCTTCAAGTCTGAATCTTTTTACTACAAAGTCCTTATCCAATGATAAAACAAATGAAGCTGCACGAGGACCCTGTTTTTTACCGATGATTGTTTTATATATTGCCTGGAATGCTTTCTGAGGTTTCATTTCAAGAGCTTCAAGAATTTCATACATTCTGTCATGGAACTGAACATCGCTATCAAATGATTCATTTTCCAAAACAACAGCAAGTTGTCTTAAAAACTCTTTCTGTTCATCAGTAATTTCTACACGAGGCATCTTCTTCATTACCTGGAACTTGACAAATTTAGGAGCATAAGTATCCAACCAGTTTTTCACGTATTCCAATCTCTGTAAATAAGTATTCCTATCAAAATCACTTAAATCCTCATATGAAACATCTTCTAACCTTTCAGGCAACTGATGGTTCTTTTCCAATATTTCATAGATTTTTTCATCCTTGCCGTTTGCAATTTGATATGCAACAGTCAAGAATCTGTAGGATGGTTGGAACGGCATCTCATCAGGCAACTGCTCAAGTTGTGAAATTTCATAAATCTTGGTAAGTTTAGCTTTTTCCTTATCATTACTTGCATCTTCAATACCGTAAGCAATTCTTTCGACTCTGTCATACTGATCCATCAAGTCAAGGAATCCCATTTTAGGTGAGAAATCTTTAGGTTTCAACGGTTTGTTTCTGAAAAGGAAATAATTCAAGGTTTCAGGTTTACCTATTTTAAGCCATGCTTCAGGACTGAAAAATACTCCCTTGGATTTACTCATTGCATCCCCGTCGAGTGTAATCCATTCATATGGAATTGGGAATGGTGCAGGATAATCAAATATTTCCTCTGATATGATTTTACTGACATCATATGAACCTCCACTAGCAGCATGATCTTTACCGAACGGTTCACAGGTAATGTTCAATATCTTCCATCTGGCAGCCCATTCTACTCTCCAGGTTAACTTTCCTTTACCGGTAGTATAATCCATTTCACCTTCATGACCACATTCACATCTGTATTTGACAGTAGTGCCTTCGTAATCATATGCTTCCGTAGTGTTAACTCTTCCACATTCACTACAAATAGGATTATAAGGTAACCAGTTTTCTTTCAGTGGATGTTCCCTGTATTCATTGAAGATTTCCCTGATTCTTTCAGCATTTTCTAAGGCTAACCTTGTAGCTTCAGTATAAATTCCATTTTTATACATATAAGCTCCACTTTTTATTTCAAGCTCTTCAATATCAAATGATTCCAATGCTGTGGTGAATGGCTTCTGGAAGTGTTCTACAAAGTTATCACAACATCCTTCAGGACATGGGATTTCATAGTACGGTTGACCCAAATATTTATCATAGGATTCAGGCAGAGGATATGGAACTTTTCTTAAAGGATCATAATCATCAGCAATCCATAATGTTCTTGATTTTTTACCTAATTTTCTTAATTCCTTACTTACTGCATTTGCAATAAATACGTCACAACTGTTTCCAATGTGTACTGATCCTGATATTGATGTTCCACTTCCTACAACATATTCTTCTCTGTCCTGTTGACTTAATTCTTCAGCAATTCTTTCAGTCCAATGTTTAGTCATAATTATCACAATAAATTTCCAAGTTTCAAAATATAATTTTAATAATATTAAATTAGTGGTTAATCATTTAAACCATAGATCTAACTTTAAATCTAAAAGTTTTAAAATAGTAATTAATTATATAATAATCTTTATTAAATGAAAAATCATTAGTATTATAATTTATGTCAGTTATGCTTATTAATAATTTTCAAGATTTTCAAAATCAAACTTAAATAATACATCAAAACAATATATAAATATTTATTATAAACGTGATTTTATGTATGTAATTATAGTGGGAGCAGGAAGAGTAGGATTAAATCTATCAGAATCACTAATAAGAGAAGGTATCAGTGTAACAATAATTGAAAGCGACACATCAATCTCGGAAGAAGTAGCAGAAACATCAAAAGCAATGGTGATTCATGGAGATGCAACAAGTGTGCAAATATTGGAAGATGCAGACATTTCAGATGCCGACGTCTTCGTTGCCGCAACCGGTGATGATAAGGTAAATCTTTTAGCCGCAGTTTTAAGTCAAAACTACAGCAACATCAGAAAAAGAATTGTTCGCGTCAATGATCTGGAACATGAAAGTGCATTCAAGAATGTTGGAATAGATGCAACTGTCAGTCCTGAATCAGCAGTAGCAACATACCTTGAACGTATCATCACAAGACCAAAAATTGCTGATTTAATTGTTCTGGGTCGAGGTTCCACGGAATTATTGGAATTAAAATTGGAAAATAAAAAACTCTTCGGAAAACGAGTATTGGATTACAGTCCTACTGAAAATTATATTGTATGTGCCGTTTATAAAGGAACTGAGCTAATCATCCCTCAAAAAGACACACTATTTGAAGAAAATCAGAAAATTTCAGTAATTACAAAATCAGATTATGTTAATGATGTTACAAATTTCTTCTCACCATAGTTAAATAGGAAATAAATAGGATTTCTCCTATTTATTAGATATTTAAAAATTTATTCTATTTTTTGTCATTGATTAGTCAAATGCAGTTTTATCAGCTTTGTCCAACCATTGATTTACAATTTTAATAGCACAATAGTTTCCACACATGGTACATGTATCTGCCTCTTCAGGTGGTCTTTTGTCTCTTATTGCTTTAGCATCTTCAGGCCACATTGCTAATCCATATTGTTCCGGCCAGTTGAGTGATTTTCTTGCATCAGCCATCCTTATGTCGTCTTCACCAAATCTTTCCATGTCAATTGCAATGTCTCCGGCATGAGCACCAATTTTTGTAGCAATAACTCCCTCTTTCACGTCCTGTACATCAGGTAATGCAAGGTGTTCTGCAGGTGTTACGTAACATATGAAATCTGCACCGGATTTCGCACATTGTGCTGCTCCAATTGCAGATACTATGTGGTCGTATGCAGGTGCAATATCCGTAACGATAGGTCCTAACATGTAGAATGGTGCATTATTACACATTTTCTTCTGAATGTTGATGTTTGTTTCAATTTCATTGATGGGGATGTGTCCGGGACCTTCCACAATGGTTTGAACTCCTCTTTCTCTAGCTCTGTCTACCAGTTCACCTAAAACAATCAGTTCTTGGATTTGAGCTCTGTCTGTTGAATCGGTTAATGCTCCTGCTCTCATAGCATTAGCCATACTTAAACATACATCATATTCTTCCACGATATCTAATATCTGGTCATAATTTTCATATAATGGGTTTTCACAGTCGTTATGAACCATCCATGATGATATGAATGAACCTCCTCTACTTACTAATCCACCATTTCTTCCCCGTCTTTTTAATCTTTTCAAGGTTTCTCTGTTAACAGAACAGTGTATAGCCATGAAATCAATACCATCTTTAGCCTGTTTTTCAATGTTTTTTATCATTTCATCCGGGTCCATATTGATTGCTGAACCGTCAGCTTCTATTGCTTCTACTGCTGTCTGGTAGATTGGAACACTTCCCACAGGTTTGTTGGTGTTTTTAAGCACGGTTCTTCTTATGTGATCAAGATCTCCACCGATACTTAATTCCATGAGTGTGTCACAACCGGCTGCTTCTGCAGCTTTTGCCTTTTCAAGTTCTTCATCAAGGTTAACAATATCTGTGGAAGTTCCTATTGTAGCATTTACTTTTGTTCTGAGGTTTTGTCCAATACCTACTGCAACTGTTTCTCTTTGATTGTTGTCCGGAATTGCAATATATCCTTTAGCAACCATTTTTCTGATATATTCAGGGTCTAATTTTTCATCTGCAGCTACCTGTTTCATAGCTTCTGTAATATTACCGTTATTTGCTTCGGTCATTTGTGTCATGTTATAATACTCCTTTTTTTTTAATTATTCTAAATATTTTCATTTCAGATTTTTTCTGATATGAATAGTCATAATAAAATAATTATATCTAAGTCTATAGGAGTATTTAAAGATTAACAGAGTTTATTTTTAAAATTAAAGGTTAATTTATTAATTTTTCACTTTATTAATTAAATTTTATTCGCTATTTCATAAATATTAAGAAAATAGCTATTTTTTCAATTAATCTTTATTCCAAGATTCTATAAAAAAAGGTTCTAAATGGAGGTTATGAAATCATTATTTAAATGACTTTTTATTTAATATTCACCATTTGGCCAGTTATTGTCCATTCTTTCCAATGCCTGGTCTTTGGTCGGAATATTTGTCTGAGTTCCTTGTGTTTCAACAATATATGAGGATACAGTACTTGCAAAACGTCCACAACTTTTCACATCATTGTCTCGTAAATATAAGCTTAAAAATGCTGCACGATAAGAGTCACCAGCACCGGTAGGATCTACAGCTTTTGTAGGAACAACTTCAATCTCAACGGGATCTTCATTTTGCATATAAATTACACTTCCTTTATCTCCAAGAGTTTGTATAATCATATTAAGTCCTTCATCAAGAAGTTCATCCACACTTTTTTCCAATAAGTCACAGATGTGATTTATTTCATGTTCATTACCAAATAATATATTACAATTCTTAACCATTTCCTGCAAATCTTTCGTCGAATACAAATGTAAATCCTGTCCAGGATCAAATGAAACTAACTTATTTTGCTCATAAGCATATTTTCCTGATTTAATATTGAATTCAGGATCTCCTGTAGCTAAATGAACTGCCTGTGCATTGTTGATAGCATCTTTTGGCACTTCACTGCGACTGTATTCTTCAGCAGCACCCCAATAGAAATAAAACATCTGTTCATCTTCAGGGTTAGTTAACACAAATGCCGTAGGAGTATTTGCATTTTCAGATAATATCATATCGGATATGTCTATTCCTTCCTCAAGCATTTCATTCTCATATTCACTACCCTTAAAGTCTTTACCGATACAGGAAATCAATCCTACATCCAATCCCATTTTACTGGCAACAACCGCAACATTTCCTGCAGCTCCACCATTCAATCTTTCCATTTTTTCAACAATTGCAGATGTGTTAATCTTTGAAAATTCTTTTACTTCCATAATATAATCAAAAGCTGTATGTCCTAAAACTAGTAAATCAACGTTTTTCATTGTCATTCTCCCTATTGTTGGTTAAAATATACTATTTCAATGTTATTTCACATGAAAAAATAATTTTATTAATCCATATAATTCTTATGTAATTACATAATTATACAAGTTTTCATTAGAAAAATATTTTTGTATATGACAATATAAATAACATTAGGTTGGTAAAGATGAAGTGGAAAGATGTTTTTTCAAGAGATAAGTTTTTTTATGTATTCTCTATTTTTTGTGGATTGGTTGTGGGGCTGTCAATAACTGCCTTTTGCGTTCACAGAGGATATAAAATATTCGGTATCAATGTAGATATCTTTATTTCACCTCTGGTGGCAGGATTTGTTGAAACATTCATATCTAATTACACCAGAAAAAAATCTTCAGGAGCAATAAGTGCAATAATCCTGTTCTTCATAACTAATGGTATCGGTTGGCTATTTCCATCACAGCCATTGAAGTTAAATATCTTTACTGTTGGCGGATTTATAATTTTCTTACAGGCAGCTTTTCCTTTGATGATGAATTATTTACTGATTGGAGTATTCTTCCTTTTCACATATGTCTCAGGATTGCTTGGAAGTTATGTGGCATTATTATTCCATCCGAAAGACAATTCACCAACAGTTGTTAGTCAGATAGAAGATCTTGAAAACTTGGATGTTCTTGTTTTTAATTCAACACCGGACATTCCAATAAAAGAGTATCATGGCCTGGTTTTCTCTGAGGATATTCTAGAATTTGAAGATAAAACATCTTCTGATAGGTTGAAATATATATCATCCAAGTTAGAAGATAAAAATGAAATCAAATACAATGATTATGCAATTGCACGTAAATATATTTTACATAGTTTACAGGAAGAAGCAATTAAAATGAATGCAAATGCAATAATTGAGATGCAATTTGAATATACAAATTATAATCAGCAGATGCCACCTGATGTATTAATAGCAGCTTACGGTACTGCAGTTACATTAGATGAAAAATATTTAAAATAAAAAAAGAGGGTGCAGATAGATGGATTATTTATTGTTCCCATCTTTTTCTGTCTAACAATTCTTGTTTTTTACCTGC
>CAZUHM010000067.1:0-12655 GCA_964620575.1 uncultured Methanobacteriaceae archaeon
AAATCATAAACTAACTGAAGAATGGTATATAAAATTTATAACAAAAGTTTGGTAATTAACTATAAACATTAAATATCATTATATTATACACGACGTACTGGGATGATTAAAAAACTAAAAAAAGGTTTTAAGTATAATTATAATGAAATTCTTCATAATCCCCTTTCCAATATTTTTCTAATTTTAATTTATCAAAAAATTTAATTACTTTTTAATCAGATAAATAAGATTATTAAGTTAAAATTTCTTCTTGAATTTTAAATTAATATTATATTAATGATTTTATTCGTGACCTAAGATGAAATCAAAGAATAATAAAATTATAGCGTTATTCCTATTTATTTTGTTAACAATACTTTTAACTGGGATGGTATATGCTACAACGGAGGATAATACTGGTGAAACATCAGGTATTACCGGTTGGAGTGATGTATCAGAACAGGTAAATATTGACCAGCAGGATACTGTGATTAATGCTGAAAAAAACACTATAATTACAGACGATAATAATAATGGAGGGCAAGATTCAAAAGCTAAAACAATAGATAAGAACACTGATACTACAGCCTCCAAAACAGTTCCCGCTAACGTAACCTATTCTGGTGAGGATACAGATTCATACGATAAGGTTATGGAACTGATTGAAAGAAATGATGATGCACAGGAATTAATCATAGAACTCAACACTGACAAAGTATACGTTATTACCGATTCAATTCTTTATATGGTACATCACAACACCAAAACCGTTACAGTAATAGGTAACGGTGCGGTATTGGATGCTATGGGTAAGGAATCATTTATTGTTGTCGATAAGGGTTATACCCTGAACTTAAAGAATCTTACAGTCAGAAATACCTATGGTCGTATGGGACCTGCAATAAACAGTATGGGTATTGTGAATGTGGAGGACTGTGTATTCGAAAATAACATTGCCCTATATAACGGTGGTGCAATTGCTTCTTTCGGACCATTAACTGTAAACAGAACACGATTCTTAGATAACAGGGTTACAACAAGTACTGATGCCATGTCCAATGATTATGGCGGAGGTGCAATAATGGCCTGTGGTCTGCTGGTTGTTGACAACTGTGTATTTACCGGTAACCTTGCAGCATATGACTATAATGGAACTGAGAATGATTCTGCTTCCGGTGGAGCAATATCCGTATATGAGAATGCTGATGATGTCAGTATAACAAACTCCAACTTCACGGACAATACGGCAGGTCTTGGTGGAGCAATCGACATATATGATCCACAATACCAGGATGAAGGAGTTGTACTCATTGATTCCAACAACTTCAGCAAAAACTGTGCATATCAGGGTGGAGCAATTGCTTTACAGCATTCAGCTACAGTAACAAACAACAATTTCACACAAAACAGGCTTAATGAAAGTGTTAACCAGATTCCTTATGGTGCCGCGATTGAATTATATGATGAAAATGAAGAAAAGACATACACGTTAACTTCATCCGGCAATACGTTCAAGTCCAATGACGCAGGAAACGGATTTGGTGGAGCAACTGATATAGGTTACGGTATGATAATGAATTCAAGCAGTAATCTATATGAAGATAATAAGGCAGCAGAGGGTGGTGCAATATACAGTATTGGTAATGTAACAGTATTTGATGATAGCTTCACAGATAACTCTGCACTTTATAATGGTGGAGCAATTGCTTCTTATGGTGCTTTAACAGTTAATTCGAGTGTATTCGTATCCAATAATGTTACAACCACCTCAAACGCTTCTTTGGAAAATTATGGTGGCGGTGCAATTATGGCATCCGGTCTGCTCTTCGTTGACGATTCAGTATTTATTGATAACAGGGCAGCATATGATGATTCGCTTTCTGATTATGATGCAGCACTTGGCGGTGCAATATTTGTATATGACAGTACTGATGACGTAGGCATAACGAACTCCAGATTTACCTTTAATGAGGCAGGTTATGGTGGAGCATTAACGATATATGATCCACAGTACCGTGATGAGGGAAATGTAGTTCTTGATTCCAACAACTTCAATAATAATCTTGCATATGAGGGTGGAGCAGTTGCTTTACAGCATTCGGCTATAGTAACAAACAATCGTTTCACAGAAAACAGGCTTAATGAAAATCATAACCAGTTTCCTTTTGGTGCCGCGATTGAATTATATGATGAAAATGAAGAAAAGACATATACATTAACTTCATCCGGCAATACGTTCAAGTCCAATGATGCTGGAAAGGGAGTTGGTGGAGCAGTTGATATAGGTTACGGTATGATATTGAATTCAAGCAGTAATCTATATGAAGATAATAAGGCAGCAGAGGGTGGTGCAATATACAGTATTGGTAATGTAACAGTTACTGATGACGTATTCAATGATAATTCTGCCGTTTATCTTGGCGGAGCAATATATTCCAAGGGATTATTAACACTAAACAGAACCCAATTCAATAACAACACTATGACAACAAGTATTAATGCCAGGAAGAATGATTATGGTGGCGGTGCAGTATTTGCTTCCGGTCCGTTAATTGTTGATAATTCAGTATTCACCGGTAACCTGGCAGCATATGATGATTCAGATAATGAATATGATGGTGCCTCTGGTGGTGCAATATTTGTATATAACAGTACTGATGATGTCAGCATAACAAATTCCAACTTCACGGACAATACGGCAGGTTTTAGTGGAGCTGTCATGGTATATGATCCACAATACCGTGATGAAGGAAACATACTCATTGATTCCAACAATTTTATAAAAAACAATGTACACATAGCCGGAACAATAGTTTTACAGCATTCCGCTATTGTCACAAACAACAATTTCACCGAAAACCGGATAAACACTCAAAATATCAATAATCAGCCTATGGGTGCAGCAATAGTAATCTATGATGAATATCTTGAAAAAACCTACAAATTAACTTTGTCACACAATACATTCAAGGCCAATGATGCCGGAGATGTAGGAAATGGTGGAGCAATACTTATAGCTCCAGGTATGATATTGGATTCAAACAGTAATGTATATGAAAACAATAAGGCAGTACTTGGAGGTGCAATATATAATCTGGGTAACGCAACAGTTACCGATGACGTATTCTGTGATAACTCTGCAGTTTATAACGGTGGAGCAATATATTCCGGGGAATCATTAACAGTAAACAGAACACGATTCATAGATAACAGTGTTACAACAGGTACAGATGCCATGATTAATAATTATGGCGGTGGAGCAATATTGGCATCCGGTCTGCTGGCTGTTGACAACTGTGTACTTACCGGTAACCTCGCAGCATATGATGATAATGGAAGTGAGAATGATTCTGCTTATGGTGGAGCAATATTTGTATTTAACAGTACTGATGATGTCAGTATAACCAATTCCAACTTCACAGCTAACATTGCCGGTTCTGCCGGAGCAGTCTACGTATATGATCCGCAATACCGTGATGAAGGAGTTGTACATATTGATTCCAATAATTTCAGCAAAAACATGGCATATCAGGGTGGAGCAATTGCTTTACAGCATTCAGCTATTGTTTCAAACAATTATTTCACACAAAACAGTCTTAATAATGAAAATGATAACATACTTCCTTTTGGTGCTGCGATTGAATTTTATAATGAAAAATTTGAAAAGACATACACATTAACTTCATCAGGTAATACGTTCAAGGCCAATGATGCAGGAAATTATGGATTTGGTGGAGCAATTGATATAGGTCCCGGAATGCTGTTGAATTCAAGCAGTAATCTTTATGAAGATAATAAGGCAGCACAAGGTGGTGTAATATGTAGTATAGGTAATGTAACAGTATCTGATGATGACTTCTCAGATAATTCTGCCCTTTATGTTGGTGGTGCAATATATTCCGAGGGATTATTAACAGTAAACAGAACACGATTCATAGACAACAGTGTTACAACAAGTACTGATGCCTTCTCTAATGATTATGGTGGCGGTGCAATAATGGCATATGATTCATTGGTTGTTGACAACTGTGTATTTACAGGTAACCTGGCAGCCTATGATGATAATGGAACCGATAATGATTCTGCTTCCGGTGGTGCAATATTTGTATACAATACTACTGATGACGTCAGTATAACTAATTCCAACTTCACAGCTAACAGGGCTGGTTTTGGTGGAGCAGTCGACGTATATGATCCCGAATATCTGGATGAAGGAGTTGTACTCATTGATTCCAACATTTTCAATGAAAACATGGCATATTATGGTGGAGCAATATCTTTAGAACATTCTGCTATTGTTACAAACAATTATTTCACACAAAACAGTCTAAATAATGAAAATGCTAACACTATTCCTTTTGGTGCTGCGATTGAATTATATGATGAAAATGATGAAAAGACATATACATTAACTTCATCAGGTAATACGTTCAAGTCCAATGATGCAGGAAATTATGGATTTGGTGGAGCAATTGATATAGGTCCCGGAATGCTCTTGGATTCAAGCAGTAATCTTTATGAAGATAACAAGGCAGTACAAGGTGGTGCAATACATAGTAAGGGTAATGTAACACTTAGCAGTGATACATTCACAGATAACTCTGCACTTTATAATGGTGGAGCAATTGCTTCTTATGGATCTTTAACTGTTAACTCCAGTTCATTCATCTCTAATAATATGACAACCAGTTACAAAGCTTGCACGGAAAATTATGGTGGCGGTGCAATCATGGCATCCGGTCCACTCTTTGTTGACGATTCAGTATTTATTGATAACAGGGCAGCATACGATGATTCTGGTTCAAAAGAGGATGCTTCAATTGGTGGAGCAATACTTGTATTTGACAGTACAGGTGACGTAGTCATAACAAACTCCAGATTTACCTTCAATGAGGCAGGTCTTGGTGGAGCATTAATGGTATATGATCCACAATACCGTGATGAAGGAAGCGTAGTAATTGATTCCAACAACTTCAACAATAACCGGGCATATCAGGGTGGAGCAGTTGCTTTACAGCATTCAGCTATTGCAACAAACAACCGTTTCATAAGAAATGAACTCAATAACGAAAATAATGATGTACTTTCGATGGGTGGTGCAATTGGATTATATGATGAATTAAATGAACAACCATACAGGTTGACTTTATCAGACAATACATTCACAGCAAATGATGCAGGAAAAACAGGAGTGGGTGGAGCAGTAGATCTTAGTGTGAGCGTTCTATTGGATTCCTCCAATAATCTCTATGAAAACAACACGGCATATACTGCCGGTGCAATATTTAATGAGGGTAATGTAACACTTAATGATGACACGTTTACCGGAAACACCGCAATATATGCGGGTGCTATTGCAAACTATGGTGAAATAGCAGTAACAAACTGTACCTTCAACGACAATAAGGCAGAAAAGAATGTTGACGTATTCTACACAGATAACGCCGTGATGATTAACGATTCAACATTCCATACAGACAACCTTGAAAGGTTAGTGGGCACAAACAACAGGCCATTAATCTTTGCAACGGACAATACTGTGAATGACGAATTCCTTGAGGAAAGACTGATAAATTCAACAGTCACAATAACGCTCGACAGTACAGATTTAATCCTGAATGAGGATAACATTATCAGTGGAACCTTAATTGATGCTACAAGTGTACCAGTATTCAACAAGACGGTTGATTTATATGTAAACAATATAAATATCGATTCTGCAGTTACTGATGAGAATGGAGAATTCACGTTCCATTACATGCCAACCGGTGGTAGTGGGGCAGATATTCAGGTAAAATTCATGCCTAATGACCATTATCTTGTAACCGAAAGTGAAATAGTGCCGGTCAGTTTTGTCAATAACGATACGAACACTACACCGGAACCAAAACCTGAGCCAAAACCTGTACCAACAAAAAAAGCTACCAGACACACAGAAAAAACGCTTACAAAAAACAATCCTGCACAGACAGCCAAACACACTCATACAATAAGACTAGCCAGTGACAACACCCTGGTATGGACAGGAAATTCACTGACACTCGAAGCATTAAACAGTATATTTGACCTAAACTTTACCAACGGACACTTACTCGTCTATATTGATGGAGTACTCGTATTCAACGATACGGTAGGTGATGATTTAACAACGATAATCATGGAACTCTTGGACAAATACCTCGGTGAACATGAAATAAAAGTAGTATTCACGGATAACAAGAACAATACAAACACTTACAAGGAAAATATTATTATAGATTAAATACTCATCCCCTCCCACATCATCCCCATCTTTTTTTTACAAAAAATTTAATTACTTTTAAATCAGATAAAGAAGATTATTAAGTTAAAAATTTTCTTGAATTTTAAATTAATATTAAATTAATGATTTTTATTCGTGACCTAAGATGAAATCGACTAATAATAAAATTATAGCGTTATTCCTATTTATTCTGTTAACGATACTATTATCTGGGATGGTTTATGCTACAACAGATGATAATATTGGAGACACATCCAATATTGCTGGTTTAAATGATATATCAGACTCAGTAAGTATTGATAAACAGGACACTATAGGTAATGCTGAAAAAAATACTTTAATAACAGACGATAATAATATGGGAGGGCATGATTCAAAAGCTAAAACGATAGATAAGAACACTGATACTACGGCCTCCAAAACAGTTCCCTCAAATGTAACCTATTCGGGTGATGATACTGATTCATATGATAAGGTTAGGGAACTGATTGAAACAAATGATGAGGCACAGGAATTAATCATAGAACTCAACACTGACAAGGTATACACGATTACCGATTCAATTCTTTATACTTTCCACCACAACACCAAAACCGTTACCATAAACGGTAACAGTGCAGTAGTGGATGGTATGGGTAAGGAATCATTTATCATTGTCGATGGGGGTTATACCCTGAACTTGAAGAATCTTACAGTCAGAAATACCTATGCTTATCTGGGACCTGCAATAAGTAGTTTAGGTATTGTGAATGTGGAGGACTGTGTATTCGAGGAAAACCTTGCCGAAATGTATGGTGGTGCAATTGCTTCTTTAGGATCTTTAACAGTCAACAGAACACGATTCATAGACAATAAGGTTTCAACAAGTACTGATGCCATGTCTTATGATTTTGGTGGCGGTGCAATCGCGGCAACCGGTCCACTTGTTGTTGACAACTGTGATTTTACAGGTAACCTGGCGGCATATGATGATAATGGAACTGAGAATGATTCTGCTTCCGGTGGAGCAATATTGGTATATGATAATATTGATGATGTCAGTATAACAAATTCCAACTTCACGGGCAATACGGCAGGTTTTGGTGGAGCTGTCATGGTATATGATCTTAAATACCGTGATGAAGGAGTTGTACTAATTGATTCCAACAATTTCAATGAAAACATGGCATATCAGGGTGGAGCAATTACTTTACAGCATTCAGCTATAGTAACAAACAACAATTTCACACAAAACCTACTCAACAGTGTATATAATTATTATCCTAAAGGTGCTGCGATTGAATTATATGATGAAAAATTTGAAAGGACATACACATTAACTTCATCCGGTAATACATTCAAGGCCAATGATGCAGGAAATTATGGATATGGTGGAGCAATAGCCTTATCTCAGGGCATGATATTAGATTCAAGCAGTGATGTTTATGAGAACAATAAGGCAGCCATTGGTGGTGCAATATTTAGTATGGGTAATGTAACACTTACTGATGATATCTTCACGGATAATTCTGCCCTTAATAGGGGTGGTGCAATATATTCCATGGGATTATTAACAGTTAACAGAACACGATTCAATAACAACAGTGTTACAACAACTACTGATGGCATCCCAAATGATTATGGTGGCGGTGCAATAATGGCATCCGGTCTGCTGGTTGTTGATAATTCAGTATTCACTGCTAACCTTGCAGTATATAACGATAATGGAACTGAAAATGATTCTGCTTCTGGTGGAGCAATATTTGTATATAACAGTACTGATGATGTCAGTATAACCAACTCCAACTTCACCGACAATACTGGAGGTCTAGGTGGAGCAGTCTACGTATATGATAAACAATACCGTGATGAAGGAGTCATACTCGTTGATTCCAACAATTTCAGCAAAAACACTGCATATCAGGGTGGAGCAATATCCTTACAGCATTCAGCTATAGTAACAAACAACAATTTCACAGAAAACAAACTTAATAATGAAAATGATAACATAATTCCTTTTGGTGCTGCGATTGAATTCTATGATGAAAAGGATGAAAAGACATACACATTAACTTCATCAGGCAATACATTCAAGGCCAATGATGCAGGAGAATATGGATTTGGTGGAGCAACTGATATAGGTCCTGGAATGCTGTTGGATTCAAGCAATAATCTTTATGAAGATAATAAGGCAGCCATTGGTGGTGCAATATCCAGTATCGGTAATGTAACAGTATCTGATGATACATTCACGGAAAACTCTGCCCTTTACGTTGGTGGAGCAATATATTCCGAGGAATCATTAACAGTCAACAGAACACAATTCATAGACAACACTGTTACAACAAGTACTGATGCCATGTCTGATGATTTTGGTGGCGGTGCAATTATGACATACGGTCCACTGGTTGTTGACAACTGTGTATTTACAGGTAACCTGGCGGCATATGATGATAATGGAACAGCTAATGATTCTGCTTCCGGTGGAGCAATATTTGTATATAACAGTACTGATGATGTCAGTATAACCAACTCCAACTTCACCGACAATACTGGAGGTCTAGGTGGAGCAGTCTACGTATATGATAAACAATACCGTGATGAAGGAGTCATACTCGTTGATTCCAACAATTTCAGCAAAAACACTGCATATCAGGGTGGAGCAATATCCTTACAGCATTCAGCTATAGTAACAAACAACAATTTTACACAAAACAGGCTTAATAATGAAAATGTAGATTTTAAACTTGCTGGTGCTGCGATTATATTATATGATGAAAATGAAGAAAAGACATACACATTAACTTCATCCGACAATACCTTCAAGTCCAATGATGCAGGAAATGGATTAGGTGGATCAATACTTATAGGTCCAGGAATGCTATTGGATTCAAACACTAATATATATGAAAACAATAAGGCGTCTATTGGTGGTGCAATACTAAGTTATGCCAACGCAACACTTACCAGTGATACATTCACAGATAACACTGCAATATACAATGGAGGAGCAATTGCTTCTTACGGACCTTTAACATTAAAGTCCAGTTCATTCATCTCGAATAATATGACAACCAGTTACAAAGCCTGCACGGAAAATTATGGTGGCGGTGCAATCATGGCATCCGGTCCACTCTTCGTTGACGATTCAGTATTTATTGATAACACGGCAGCATACGATGATTCTGGTTCAAAAGAGGATGCTTCAATTGGTGGAGCAATACTTGTATTTAACAGTACAGGTGACGTAGACATAACAAACTCCAGATTTACCTTCAATGAGGCAGGTTTTGGTGGAGCATTAATGGTATATGATCCACAATACCGTGATGAAGGAAGTGTAGTGCTTGATTCAAACAACTTCAACAATAACAGGGCATATCAGGGTGGAGCAGTTACATTACTGCATTCAGCTATTGCAACAAACAACCGTTTCATAAGAAATGAACTCAATAACAAAAATAACGATATATTTCCTATGGGTGGTGCAATTGTATTATATGATGAATTAAATGAAAAACCATACAAGTTGACTTTATCAGACAATACATTCACAGCAAATGATGCAGGAGAAACAGGAACGGGTGGAGCAGTAGATCTTGGTAAAAGCGTACTATTGGATTCCACCAGTAATCTCTATGAAAACAACACGGCATATACTGCCGGTGCAATATCTAATGAAGGTAATGTAACACTTAATGATGACACGTTTACCAGAAACACCGCATCATATGCGGGAGCTATTGCAAACTATGGTCAAACAGCAGTAACAAACTGTACCTTCAACGACAATAAGGCAGAAGAGAGAGTTGACGTATTCTACACAGATAACGCCGTGATGATTAACGATTCAACATTCCATACAGACAACCTTGAAAGGTTAGTGGGCACAAACAACAGGCCATTAATCTCTGCAACCAACAATACCGTGAATGACGAATTCCTTGAGGAAAGACTGATAAATTCAACAGTCACCTTGAAACTAGCCACTACCGATTTAATACTGGATAATGACAACGTTATCACCGGTACCCTTATAGATGCTACCGACGTACCGATATTCAACAAGACGGTAGATTTATATGTAAACAACGTAAATACCTCTTCTGCCGTAACGGATGAGAATGGAGAATTCACGTTCCATTACATGCCAACCGGTGGTAGTGGGGCAGATATTCAGGTAAAATTCATGCCTAATGACCATTATCTTGTAACCGAAAGTGAAATAGTGCCGGTCAGTTTTGTCAATAACGATACGAACACTACACCGGAACCAAAACCTGAGCCAAAACCTGTACCAACAAAAAAAGCTACCAGACACACAGAAAAAACGCTTACAAAAAACAATCCTGCACAGACAGCCAAACACACTCATACAATAAGACTAGCCAGTGACAACACCCTGGTATGGACAGGAAATTCACTGACACTCGAAGCATTAAACAGTATATTTGACCTAAACTTTACCAACGGACACTTACTCGTCTATATTGATGGAGTACTCGTATTCAACGATACGGTAGGTGATGATTTAACAACGATAATCATGGAACTCTTGGACAAATACCTCGGTGAACATGAAATAAAAGTAGTATTCACGGATAACAAGAACAATACAAACACTTACAAGGAAAATATTATTATAGATTAAATACTCATCCCCTCCCACATCATCCCCATCTTTTTTTTACAAAAAATTTAATTACTTTTAAATCAGATAAAGAAGATTATTAAGTTAAAAATTTTCTTGAATTTTAAATTAATATTAAATTAATGATTTTTATTCGTGACCTAAGATGAAATCGACTAATAATAAAATTATAGCGTTATTCCTATTTATTCTGTTAACGATACTATTATCTGGGATGGTTTATGCTACAACAGATGATAATATTGGAGACACATCCAATATTGCTGGTTTAAATGATATATCAGACTCAGTAAGTATTGATAAACAGGACACTATAGGTAATGCTGAAAAAAATACTTTAATAACAGACGATAATAATATGGGAGGGCATGATTCAAAAGCTAAAACGATAGATAAGAACACTGATACTACGGCCTCCAAAACAGTTCCCTCAAATGTAACCTATTCGGGTGATGATACTGATTCATATGATAAGGTTAGGGAACTGATTGAAACAAATGATGAGGCACAGGAATTAATCATAGAACTCAACACTGACAAGGTATACACGATTACCGATTCAATTCTTTATACTTTCCACCACAACACCAAAACCGTTACCATAAACGGTAACAGTGCAGTAGTGGATGGTATGGGTAAGGAATCATTTATCATTGTCGATGGGGGTTATACCCTGAACTTGAAGAATCTTACAGTCAGAAATACCTATGCTTATCTGGGACCTGCAATAAGTAGTTTAGGTATTGTGAATGTGGAGGACTGTGTATTCGAGGAAAACCTTGCCGAAATGTATGGTGGTGCAATTGCTTCTTTAGGATCTTTAACAGTCAACAGAACACGATTCATAGACAATAAGGTTTCAACAAGTACTGATGCCATGTCTTATGATTTTGGTGGCGGTGCAATCGCGGCAACCGGTCCACTTGTTGTTGACAACTGTGATTTTACAGGTAACCTGGCGGCATATGATGATAATGGAACTGAGAATGATTCTGCTTCCGGTGGAGCAATATTGGTATATGATAATATTGATGATGTCAGTATAACAAATTCCAACTTCACGGGCAATACGGCAGGTTTTGGTGGAGCTGTCATGGTATATGATCTTAAATACCGTGATGAAGGAGTTGTACTAATTGATTCCAACAATTTCAATGAAAACATGGCATATCAGGGTGGAGCAATTACTTTACAGCATTCAGCTATAGTAACAAACAACAATTTCACACAAAACCTACTCAACAGTGTATATAATTATTATCCTAAAGGTGCTGCGATTGAATTATATGATGAAAAATTTGAAAGGACATACACATTAACTTCATCCGGTAATACATTCAAGGCCAATGATGCAGGAAATTATGGATATGGTGGAGCAATAGCCTTATCTCAGGGCATGATATTAGATTCAAGCAGTGATGTTTATGAGAACAATAAGGCAGCCATTGGTGGTGCAATATTTAGTATGGGTAATGTAACACTTACTGATGATATCTTCACGGATAATTCTGCCCTTAATAGGGGTGGTGCAATATATTCCATGGGATTATTAACAGTTAACAGAACACGATTCAATAACAACAGTGTTACAACAACTACTGATGGCATCCCAAATGATTATGGTGGCGGTGCAATAATGGCATCCGGTCTGCTGGTTGTTGATAATTCAGTATTCACTGCTAACCTTGCAGTATATAACGATAATGGAACTGAAAATGATTCTGCTTCTGGTGGAGCAATATTTGTATATAACAGTACTGATGATGTCAGTATAACCAACTCCA
>CAZUHM010000068.1:0-12603 GCA_964620575.1 uncultured Methanobacteriaceae archaeon
TTTTCATCTTTTATCATCTCATTTTAAATTAATAGAATTGTATTTTTTATAGGTTTTATTGTGAGTTTATAGGTTTTTCACAAATAATTTTAGGTTTTGCTAGTCTTATAGGTTTTCGACTAAATAGCTAATTATTAGTATTATACTAATTATTTTATTGAATACTAAATTCTAATATATCCATTAATGAGTATTTCTTCATATTAATTTCTTTAGAGCTAAGAAAGAAATTATTTTTTTTAATTAAACTTATATTCCTGCAAGTATGAATTTCCAACAAGAATTTTATCCTATGTTTTAATATTGTATTATATTTATAATGTTCATAGTTTATAAGTATATCTATGAAGCCCGTTTAAAAATCACATAAACCAAAATAACACAAAAAATCCTTAACATAAAAACAAGTCTCCACCATCTATAGGACCAAAAAATAAAAACAGTCAATTATTTTTCATAAAACACAATTATAATCAAGTTTAAATAAAATACAATTAAAAACATCAGAGTACAATTCACATTCAACAAATGAAAGCAGCTCATAATAAAAACTTTATAAAAAAATTATATTAATATCATAAACTAATATAACCTTATAGTATCGAAGATACCTATTCAATATTTAACACAAGATATTATAGGTGATTTCAAAAAAAATCTTGGAGGGTATTACTATAAAGATGCTACGATATTTTATATTCTTCACATGCATACTGATATTCACAGGAGTATCATTTGCAGCAAACGTGGAAAATATAAACCAGACAAGTTCTATAACAGATACAAACACTATAGAACCTGTCAACACAAATGATAACTCAAAAATCTCCCAAGACACAGTCAATAATACGGGAACAACAAAAACACTAAACAAGGTTTCCACAACCACATCAGGCAGCAAAGCAGCCACACAGACAACTACCAAAACCAGGAAGATATACGTCGACCCAACAGCAAACGTCAAACTACAGGATGGAAGCAGTACCCATCCATACACCACAATACAGACAGCAGTCAGCAAATGTGCAAACGCTTACGACAACATAATCTATCTAAGCAAAGGAAACCATATACTGAATTCCACAGTTCAAATAGCAAAAACTGTAACAATCATAGGAAAAGGAAAATATGCAACAAACATAACCTGCCTAAAAAACCAGGGATTCAGAATATCCAAAGGTGCTAACCTAACGCTCCAATCCCTTCGAATGCAAAACGCATCATATTCACAGGGAGGAGCAATCCTGGCATCAGCAAACACAAGGATAACCATAAAAAGCTGTATATTCACCAACAACTATGCAAACAATGGTGGAGTACTATTCACTTCCGGAAATGAAGTAACCGGAAACATAATAAATTCCCGTTTTGACTCAAATACAGCCGTGAGATTTGGGGCAGCATTACAGCTGGGAGGATACGGATCCGTATACAACGTAATAAACTGCACATTCTATAAGAACGTTCTTACAGACACAAACTTTGGACACAGTACTGGCGGAGCAGCAATATATGCTTCAAACTTTGGAACAGTAAATATAAACAACTCTGTTTTCAAGGCAAACCAGGCATTATGGGGAAACGCAGTTCTAAACGGAAACCATGCAACACTCACAGTAACCTACTCAAACTTCACAAGCAACGTAGCTAAAAAAAGTTCCAACGAAGTAAACGTAACAAAAGGTGGAGCAATAGCTATCGGTAGCGGTTACGCAGAAGTAGGAAATTGTATTTTCACCTCAAACAAGGCTGACGTTGGTGGTGCAATCACTATCAACAGTGGAGAAACAACATACATCTACTCATGTCAATTCCAGTCAAACAAAGCGTATATACAGGGAGGAGCGTTAAACAATTATGGAACACTTCATCTCTATAATTCAACGTTCAACAAAAACACTGCATATAAACGTGGAGGAGCAATACTGGACATAGGTATTAATGAGATATCAATTGATAAATGTACATTCACAAACAATAAAGTATCAACAACCTTCATAGCAAACCGTTTCTCCTTGATTCCACAGGGAGGAGCAATAAGTATCCTAGGAAACAGTCATACATTCAAACTTACAAACTCAACATTTGTAAACAACAAGGCATACTTCGGCGGAGCAATATTTTCAAATCCTAACGTCAAATGGGTAACAGTGAATGACTGTCAGTTCAAAAACAATGACGCCCACTACGGTGGAGCAATATTGGTTGCCGGAGAAACTACACTGGACATAAGATATGATGATTTCAGATACAACCATGCTTATAAACAGGGAGGAGCAATACTTATAAACGGATCTGTACAGGGAAGCTTCGAATACACAAAATTCTGGGGTAACAGAGCCAATGGAACAGGTACCGGTCAGGGAGGAGCAGTTTACATATGCTGCTATACAAGACTGGACTTCAATCATTGTGTATTCTACAGTAATGTGGCAAAACTTAGAGGTGGAGTTATATATTCCGCATATGTATCAAAAATATCCATAGCAGCAAGTAACATAACCTACAATTCAGCACGGAAGGGAAGTGTGATGTATCTGGACACAGCAAAAGGTTATAAAAATACTACAAGTAAAACTATCATAGACACTTCTGCAATCATTGGAAATTGGGGTACTTATGCTTTCTATTCAACAATAGCATTTGATAGATATAATAACAACACTATCAGAACTTCATGGTGGGGAACAAACGAATATTCATCTTCATCAGTATATAATTTCAACGTCAACAACCGTATACTGATGACCATTAACCTAAACGACCAGGTAATAACACAGGACTGGTCAAAGAGCAGCATTGTAATAAAGGTTAACAGAACACTGAACGCTGAAAAATCCCTTATTCTCAGTTCATACACAATAAATGAAACCGATACTCTAAGATATACCGACGCATTCCTACCTCCTAGAAAATTCTCTGTCAAGGAAGGTTCCAAAAAACAGCTGAATCCGATATTATACGTGTACTATCATTTAGATATGTCAGTAAATACGATAAAAATAAAAGTAGATTTACAAGAAATAACAATAAAAATTGTTGACTAGAGACAATTTTTACTATTTTTTTAATTTTTTTTAATAATTATATAAAAAAAGAGGATATGTGAGGATTAATCCGGAATATGGACCTCTAAAACATCCAACTGTGAACAGACAGCACTATTTCTGGTAACACTGCTCACACTAGGAACTGTACGTCCATCATCACCCGAAATAAGTTCCTTAATATACAAGCCACCCTCACACTTAATAATCAGGCGCAACACTTTACTGCTGATGCGTTCAACATTCATCTTCAAAATTCTTCTGGTTCTTACAATATCAGCCCTTCTATGCGACACGCGCACAGGAGTACGCTGCTCGATAACACCAAGCTTCTCAATTTTTTTCACGTCATTGCTTGTAACGCCCTTTTCAAAGGTGGCAACGGCAGAATAAACCTTATAACTTTCAACACTGCTTTTCTTGATGCTTGCCCTTCTGTTGTTGTCAACAAACTTCAAGTCATTAATCTCAATCTTACCGACACTATGGCTGTTAACAACCCTTCTCAAAAGCTTCAAGTCAATACTTCTCACAAAGGGGTGCTTGACCTCAATAACAAAGGGTCTGCCCTCGCCCAGCATGAGCACATCAATATCCTCACGGCCGGAACCATGAAACTTAATATCCTTACCCCTGGTCATCGGAAGCAGATGTTTGCCGATAAGGCCCTCAACAGTAACAGGATACTGCTGGCCCGTACCGTCACAGGCCTCACAGCCCTTACCCTTACACTCCGTACATGGCCACTTGGTCTGAGGAATTCCACGTTCAAGCTTACGATACCTGCCCTCAATAAACAGTGGGTTGGTATCAATAAATACTGTCAAATTAGCAATCTCAGGATACGGAGTGTGAGGATAGGCCTTCTTACGAATCTTGATGCTGATAATCACTTCAGGATTCTTATAATCTATAGTCTTTCCCATCTTCTCTACAATCATGGCAGACAAGTCCTTGCGTAAACTCTTCCTGAGACCGTTATTGCCCTTATAGTTTACCTCTTCATGAATCTTCTTCTCTGCACGATTCAAATCTTCATACTTTACCTGACACGAGATGTGAAAAGTGTTGAATTCTATGTTGAATTTATGAATCTTATTATAAATCATCTGATAAATCTTATCTTCATGCAATAATAAGTTGTCACACAGGCTGCATTTCTCTCCGGCAATGATTTTCGGATATTTTCTGCTAATGCGAGCCAGACAAGTAGAACAAAGTTTATAGTCATTTCTTGACATTTTATTAGTTTCCTTAAGTTTTCATAATAAAAAAAAATAGTTGGAAGATAAGCGGTTAAAATATACTTATCTGTTCATGCGTCTCATGAGCTTGCCCATAGGACCTCCCATGTTACGTTTACCCATACCCTTGAGTGCCTTCTTGGTCACGCTGTAATATTTGAGGAGGTCTTTAACATCATCATTAGTTAATCCGGCACCCCTACTTATACGTGTAATACGGGATTTCTTGATGACCTCAGGATTTTCAAGCTCATAATCAGTCATGGAGTTCATAAGAATCTTGTACGTTTCAAGCTTCTCCTCCGTAACCTTGGAGGCATTTGCAGGCAACTGATTTCCCAGTCCAGGAATCATCTTCATAATCTGCTGGATTGGTCCCATCTTGTTCATCATTTCCAGCTGATTTTCCATGTCCTTAAGGGTGAACTTTCCACTGATGATGGAGTCAATCATTTCCTGGTCGGATTTTTCACTTGTTACCTCGGTAGCTTTTTCAATCAAGGTTTCAAGGTCTCCCATTCCAAGGAGTCTTGATATGAATCTTTCAGGGTCGAATGCTTCAAAGTCATCTACCCGTTCACCGGTACCGATAAACTTAATCGGTGCCCTGATTTCTGCTACAGCTGACAGTGCACCCCCACCTTTTGCAGAACCGTCAAGTTTACTTACAATAATTGATCCGATATCTGTTGTCTGCTTGAATGATTCTGCCTGGCTTCTTGCCTGCTGACCTATTGTTCCGTCAATTACCAGTATTACCTCATCAGGCTCTACAACCGTACTTAACTCTTTCATCTCATCAAGCAAGTCCTGTTCTTCCTTGTGACGACCTGCAGTATCGACAAGTATCACATCATACTTGTTTCCGCACTGTTCAAGTCCCTTTCTTGCTAGATCAATAGCATCCTTGTTTTCCGGGTCCCCGAATACAGGAGTATCCAGTGGTTCACATAACTGTCTTAGCTGCTCGTATGCTGCAGGTCTCCATGTGTCGGTACATACAATTGCACAGTTCTGTCCTTTCTTCTTAAGATGTTTCACAAGCTTTGCAGTTGTGGTTGTTTTACCACTACCCTGCAAACCCAACATCATTATCTTATATGGTTTGTGCGTAATTTCCAGTTCCTGCGGTTCTTCACCGATAAGGTTTACCAGTTCCTCATATACAATACGCATTACGTGTTCTTTAGGACTTATACCCTTTGGAAGTTCTTCTTCAAGTGCTCTTTTCTCAATGGTTTTGGTCAAAGCGAACACTACCTTAACGTTCACGTCTGACTGTATAAGTGCACGTTGAATGTCTTTAGTAACTTCTTTCAATGTTTGTTTGTCTATAATTGACATTCCTGCCAGTTTTTTCATAGTTTGTGTTAGACTATCGCTCAATCCTTCCAGCATATTTTAACCTCCTCTTGTCCTTCTGGTAAAAAGTCTATTATTATATAATATATATCCGATAACATTAATAATTAAGTATTTTACTAAAATAAGAGATATATTTATACAATATAATTTTTTTCAGAGGAGTTAAGTATTATGTTAGAAGAGCTAAAAAAATCATTAGTCGAATGTCCCGTAGTTAAAAAGGGTGACTATTTCTACTTTGTTCATCCGATAAGCGACGGCGTACCACTCGTAGAAAGCAAACTATTGAATGACATAATGGACTACATAGTCGACAACTTTGACTTGTCCAACGTTGATAAGATAGTTGGAGTAGAGGCAATGGGAATACCACTTGCAACAGCACTCTCCCTAAAAACTGACATACCATTCGTCATAATAAGAAAAAGATCATACGGTCTGGAAGGAGAACACCAGGTACACCAGCAGACAGGATACGGAAAAAGCGAACTGTTCATAAACAACATCAACAGTGATGATAATCTGCTGCTAATAGACGATGTCGTAAGTACAGGCGGAACACTCAAAAGTGTCATATCAGCAATAGATGAAATAGGAGCAAACCTCGAACACATCATTCTTCCAATAGAAAAGGATGACGGCAGAAAAATTGTTGAAGAAGCCACCAACAAGAAAATCAACACTCTCGTGAAAATAAAGATGGTCGACGGAAAAGTAACAATAGTTGAAGATTAAGGTTATCGTTATGTCTACACTGGACTATGACTATAAATATGATGTGATAATAGACAAAATCAGACAGCTAGATGCTACCAACATCATATTACAGTTTCCCGAAGGATTAAAGACAGATGCCGTAAATGTTGCAAACACGATAGAGGAAGCATTGCCGTCAGTTAATGTCATGATAGATGCAGACCCATGTTTTGGTGCATGTGATCTGGCAGACCTCAAGGTCAACAAGCACGTAGACCTGGTTGTTCACTTTGCACACACACCCCTTCCCATAAAGACGGACTGTCCCGTACTTTTTATCGAAGCACACTCCACAGCCGACGTCGAAGCACCCATACGCGACGCACTAGAACAGCTGGATGAGAGCGTCAGGACTGTGGGACTGGTAACAACCACCCAGCACATACATAAGCTTGATGAAATGACCGGCATCATAGAAGGTGAAGGATATGAGGTAAAACTTGAATCAGGACACGGCACCTCCCCCGGTCAGGTGCTCGGATGCAACTTCACATCAATCAAGAACCTGGATGTTGACGTGATAATATACGTTGGAAGCGGAGACTTCCACGCCCTCGGAGTAAAACTCTTCACAAACAGGAAGGTCATACTTGCAGATCCATTCACGGGAAAAGCAAGGGATATAGAGGAATTCACGGATAAAATTATAAGAATACGCTTTGCAAGAATAACCAAGGCACAGTCAGCCAAATCATTCGGAATCATAATGTCATCCAAGAAGGGACAGCTGCGTTTTGACCTGGCACTGAAGCTTAAAAAGCTGATAAAAGATCACGGATTCGAAGCACAGATACTTAACATGGACTATGTATCACCGGATCTTCTCCTACCATACTCTCTTGATGCCTTCGTAATGACAGCATGTCCGCGAATAGCAATAGATGACAGTGCCATGTACAAAAAGCCTGTAATAACACCGGACGAGCTGGAAATAGTTCTCGGCATCAAAGAATGGGATGACTACCAGATGGATGAAATCATCATACACGATGAACAGACACAATAAGTTTTTCAGTTACGTTTATTATTCATAAGTAATATAAATAATATATTATATAATTCTGTAAAAAAAATAATACTTCCGGGTAATAATTATGAATCATAAGGAAAATGACTACGTGCTTCCGGGAGAAATCCTCTGTTCATATGAAGAATACATTCCATCAGAATGGACATATGTCGATGAAGGATATATCAAGGCAAGCATCAATGGAAGAATAATAATAGATGACGATGAAAAAACAATTTCAATCTCATCCGTTAACGCTCCAAACAGTCTCAAGGTAGACGACTACGTCATTGGACATATTACCGAAGTAAAACAGAACAAGGTACTGGTAACCATTAAGATGATTAAGGGCAGCAACCGTGAACTGATAACAGGATATAAAGGTTTTATCCATATATCAAAAGCCAATGAAGATTTTGTTTCCTCAATCCATGACCTGTTTAAGATAGGAGATATTGTCGAGGCAAAAGTAGTGAACATATATGGAACAGAATATATTGACCTGAGCACCATTGAAAAAGAAACTGGTGTAATAAAGGCAATGTGTGTAGATTGCCGCAAATTCATGAAACTTGAAAACAACAAACTTGTATGCGAATGTGGAAAAGTGGATTCACGTAACATTTCAAGTAACTATGGAGGATTTTAGAAAAATGAAATATTTAAAAGACGAACCTGAACATATTGTAATGGAAATCACAGGAGAAACTCATACAATATGTAACATATTAAGAAAAAGATTAATGGCACAGGATGAAGTAAGTGCTGCAGCATACGACATAACTCACCCACTCATCGGACAGCCAGAGTTTGAAATCGTAAGTCCTAACCCAAAGGAATCATTAGTCACAGCTTCACAAACAGTTAAAACAGAAGCAAACGAATTTAAAGAAGTATTAATTGACGCATTTAATGAATAGGCCGACTATTCAATTCTTCTTTCAAATACATTTTTTTTCATAAACCCCCCCCAAAAAATATTTTCTATCACTATTTCTTCAAAAAATACATAAAGCAATTATAATAAAACTAAGCCTATGTCAAAATATAGGAATCCTGCATTAACAGTGGATATTATCATAGTGGAAGATGAAAAAGTAGTACTTATCAAACGACTCAACAATCCATACAAGGACTGCTGGGCAATACCGGGCGGATTTGTCGATTATGGTGAACGGGTAGAGGATGCGGCCGTAAGAGAAGCCAGTGAAGAAACAAGTCTGGAGGTAGAACTGACAAAACTGGTAGGTGTATATTCAGACCCTGACCGTGACCCAAGAGGACATACCGTCAGCATCACTTACACCGCCCGCATCATAGGTGGCCAGCTGCGTTCAGATAGTGATGCCAAGGACGTGAAATTTGTAGATATTTCTGAACTTAAAGATATGGACCTTGCATTTGATCATAATATGATTCTTGAAGATTCTGGAATATTGTGATTAACTTTATTTTATATAAGTTACAAATACTTAATTGATAAACAAACAATTTATCAGGAGTTAAGATTCAAAATGGAATTTTGTCCAGAATGTGGAAAAGTACTATTTCCAAAGGATGGTAAGTTCTCATGTGATGCCTGCGGCTATGAAAAAAATGTCACGGCAGAATCTAAAAAACAGTACGAAGTATCTGAAAAGGTTGATAAGGAAGACACAATCATCGTCACAGACGGAAACGTCAAAACCTTACCGACAATCAAGGTAATCTGTCCTAAATGTGATAACAAGTTAGCATTTTGGTGGTTACAGCAGACCAGAAGTGCTGATGAATCCGAAACAAGATTCTTCAGATGTACTGAATGCGATTACACATGGCGTGAATACGATTAGATTATTAATCGTATCGAAACTTATCTTTTTTATGGAATGGTCTTTTTTTCAAATATTAAAATATAGTAAATTATTTATTAATTAAAAAAATAATATATTAATATAATCATAAATTACTTTTTATAAAATAAAACATAATATAAAGTGACCTGTTATGGCAGCTGATAAAAAGAATAAAAATTCATTCGAAGAACTTGAATCCGACCCATTTGAAGAATTAAATGAGTTTGATGAAGATTTCACCAGTATTGAAACTGAAAAGGATTTTTTCGATGAGTTTGAACAGTCCGACTTAGAGACCGTTCCCGAATATGACAGTACAAGCGGTACTATTATTAAGGATTCTGAACCTGTCAAACAGATTAGAACCAAGGATAACAAGATTGTTAATGAAAAGATTGATCTTATTGAAAAAATTGATAAGGTTGACGTTAACAATATTGAAAAGTCAGAAAGTAAAGATGTAAAGAAGACTACAGAAACTTCTTCCAAACCTAGACTCAGACCAAAAAGAAAGTCCAATAAGAAAATCGATGATGACACTCAGATTATTGACAACGTCAAGGTAGATGCAGATGGCGTTCCACTCTTAAACCAGTTCGACACTGAAAAAATTAAGGAATCCAGCTTTTTCCCTAAAATTAAGGTCAGACGTGTAAGTATATCCAAGATTATCATGATTGTTGTTGGTATAATTATTGCCCTCTTCGGTGTATACCAGGCTATGAATGATGTTGTACGTATCTCCGACCACGTTATGTATGGTGAGCACGGATCATTTGCTTTCGGTTTAATCTTCCTGGGTATTATAATAATTATTCTAGCATTCTACAAGGAACTCATGAAACTCATAGGCTTGAACAATATCACCTCTGTCATGGATGATCTGGATGATTCCACAGATGACTCTAAGGAAAAATCCTCCAAGAAGTAGACATTCCGCCCTATGATTATTTTACTCTCCCCCGCAACAGGTATATACTATTTTTTATATATTCAAATTTTAATACAAGTCATCCTAATCTTAAAAAAATTTAATAAAAACTTTCAATAAAAATTAAATCATAATAAAATTAAAAATTGAATTTTTAAGGAGAGTATGGCATAGTGTTCAAACTAGTATTAAGCGACCCAAGTATTTTTAAAACAAGTTTTGATGCAATATCATCAATCGTTGACGAAGTACAGATAGAAGTAGACTCTGATGGATTAAGATTAAACGCAATAGACAGAAGTCACATAACTTACGTACACCTGGAATTAAAGGAAACATTATTCGACATATACGAATGTGACAAACCAATCAAACTAAACTTAGACACAGAAGAACTGATGAAAGTACTTAAAAGATCAAAATCAGACGACGTAATGGAACTGACAGTAGACGAAGGAAGTCTAATAATCACATTCGAAGGTGCAATAAAGAAAACATTCAAAGTAAAACTCATAGACCTCGAATATGACACACCCGCACAGCCACAAATAGAATATCCAGTAAACATCTCAATACCAATTTCAACCCTAAAAGAAGCAATTCAGGACATTGAAATCGTAGCAGACAGAGTATCATTCAACGTAGACGAAGACAACCTCACACTCGAAGCAGTAGGAGACTTTGCAGATGCAAAAGTAGAATACCTACACGGTGAAAAAATCTCAGAAACAGCAAAAGCAATATATGCAATAGAAAATATTAAAGAAATGTTAAAAGCAGAAAAATTCGCAGACAACACCTATGTACAATTAGGTGATGACATGCCATTAACTTTAGTCTTAGAATTATTAAATGATGAAGGAGAATTATCATTCTTATTAGCTCCTAGAATTGAAGAAGAATAAACAAACTCTCTATTAATATTTTTTTTAAAAGATAGCAAATTTACTAATGTAGGGGAAATCTAACTTGGATAATTTTTTTCAAAAACTAAGGGATATTCAGAAAAAAGAAAGAAACACAGGCACTCTTGCTGAAGTAGACGATTCTTTCTACACTGATGCTTCAAATTATCTTCAAGATTTATTAAAGATGGTAAACAACAATCCTCTATCATTAGAAGCATATCAATTACGTGATGCTCAGAGAATCACTACCGAAATATGTGAAAGAAGAGAATTTAAGATAGTCAGCACTGCCGCTACAAACGTTCAGAAATCTCATGACATCTTCAGGGAACATAAACAGGACTCGGAATTACAGGACATAATTCCCTACAACGTCACACCCGAAGAAGAGGAGTTCTACAGAAAAATAGTGGACATGATGATAGATCACCGTGAACACCTGATGGACAAAATCGTCATAAACAAGCAGTCAGGCGAAACAAAAATAGGCTTCAAACCGGCAGTAAAAGCTTCAAAGCCCGAAACAGAAGCAGCTCCACAGGAAGTTAAACCACAAAGCGATAGACAGACAACTCAGAATTCCCAGCCTTCACAGAAAGATAAGGGCAAGAACAAGCCTGAAGAACAGAAGAATTCACGGCCAAAAGCACCAATGCTTGATGAAAGCCAGATAGCAATGATGTTCGGACAGGCACCGGACGATGTTCTCCTGGACGAGAACAATAATCCAGTAAAACCTATAAAGAAAGATATTACAACACCATTCAAGGGACCAAAACCTCCAGTTGAGGACACGGTTTCACTGCAGAATGAAACACAATCCCCAAACAAAAAAGAAGACGAAACTGAAGTACAGAATATATCCGAAGAGGAAACTTCCGAAGAAACGGGCATCCAAGAACAACATCAAACTGCAGAGGAAACTCCTGCAGAAACAGATGAAATAACATTCAAGGAAGTGGAGCTTGTCGAATTAAAAGAGGAGATTCCTACAGATATTCTTGATGAGAACGAGAAAACTTACGGTCCATTTTATGTCGGCGACATAGTTTCATTACCTAAGTCAATTGTTGAAATATTAAATGCCAATAATGTAATCAACATTATCGATTAATATTTCATCAATCTACCTTTTTTTGCATACTTTTACTATTTTTTCCAAATTCCATACCAAGTTATAAATATAGATGATTAACATAATATAATATAGATAAATTATTGATTGTTCTATAATTAACGAACAATTAGGATTGACTATTTATACAAAATGCTAAGGCTATAGAATCAGTTATGTAGTCCTAAGAACAGCATTAAACGTGTAAAAAAGATACAAGTACAGTATCTTAACATTTTTAAAGAATAAACATAGATTTTATTCAAAATATTTTATCGAATTAAAGTAGCACTTACTTTAAAAAATAATCAAATTAACATAAAGTTAATTCTATGTAACAACGAGGTGAAAAGATGAAAATACCACGAGAAAGAAGGACTTACTGTCCAAAATG
>CAZUHM010000069.1:0-12542 GCA_964620575.1 uncultured Methanobacteriaceae archaeon
ACCTAACTTGGAAACATCATCAAGATCCAGATCCTTAGCCTTCCCACCTCTAGGACTTCTGGTAAAAAATTGGAAAGTATTCGCATCAATACTTAAAGCTTCCAAACCAACATTTTCAAAACCTTTATTAATAGATAAATGAGCACCAATCGTAAACATAATTATTCTCCATAAAAAATTTTCTAGTAATATAATCTAATTAAATATTAATATAATTAATTATATATCTTTATACATTATCGTTTTAGGGGAAAGCTATGGAAACTAAAAAAATATTCGTTACGGGTGGAGCAGGATTTATAGGTACAAATCTTGTAAATGAATTACGAAGTAGAGGACATGAAGTAATCGCCGCAGATTTAATAAATAATGACAGAGAAGATTACGTTCGTACAGATGTAAGATATTACAGGCAAATTGAAAGAACATTAGAAGAATACGGTTCATTTGACTATGTATACCATTTAGCTGCTGAATATGGTAGATGGAATGGGGAAGCATACTATGAAAACTTATGGCAAACAAACGTCATAGGAACAAAAAATATGCTGAGATTACAAGAAAAAAACAAGTTCAGAATGATTTTCTTCTCATCAGCAGAGGTGTATGGAGATTATACTGGAAAAATGTCAGAAGACGTTATGGAAAACAATCCAATTAAAGACACATACCAAATGAATGATTATGCAATAAGTAAATGGTCTGGAGAATTAATGTGTATGAATTCAGCAAAAATGTTCGGAACAGAAACAGTAAGAGTCAGACCGGTAAACTGTTATGGTCCAGGTGAAAGATATACACCATACAGGGGTTTCATTCCTAAATTCATTTATCTGGCATTACACAACAAACCATACACAGTATTTGAAGGACATAAAAGAATCATAGATTATGTAGGAGATACTGCCAGAACATTTGCAAATATAGTGGATAATTTTATTCCTGGTGAAGCATATAATATTGGTGGAAATCAGGATTGGGAAATGGACATAAAAGAATATTCGGATTTGGTCTTAGATGCAGTTGGATGCGATGATAGCTTAGTAACATATGAAGAAGCAGAACCATTCACAACAAAAATAAAAACAATTGATTTTTCAAAGTCAATCAAAGATTTAAAGCATGATCCTAAAGTAAAACCTAAAGAAGGAATTCAAAAAACTGTAGACTGGATGAAATGGTATTACAGATTAGAATAATACCTTTTTCAACATTTTTTTCAGTAATGAAAATATTTTATTAATAGACTGAACTTTTTTTCTAGACTTATTGATAATAAGTAGGATTTTCACATATTTTAAATCATGTAAGTATAATAATTTTAACTAATAAAAATACTAGTATTAGTAAAATAATATAACTATTTTTTATTATTTTGATTTGAGGAGTTGTAAATTTTATGACCAGTGTGGCTGTATTATTACCTGCATATAACGAGGAAGTGGCTATTGCAAGTATGATTTTATTATCATCAAACTATGCCGATGAAGTAATAGTGATAGATGATGGTAGTTCAGACAGTACTAAAGAAATATCAGAATTGGCAGGAGCTACAGTTTTATCTCATAATACTAATAGAGGAAAAGGTGTTGCTCTAAAAACTGGTTTTGAATATGCCAAAAATTATGATATAATCGTTACCATAGATGCAGATGGACAGCATAATCCTAATGAAATCCCATTATTACTTAAGCCAATCCTGGATGATGAGGCAGATTTAGTAAATGGAAGTCGTTACTTACATGGTCAAGACACATCTACTCCTAAATATAGGAGAATAGGACAAACAGTACTGGATACTGCAACAAACATAGCTTCAGGAGTAAAAATTACAGATTCCCAAAGTGGATTCAGAGCTTTTTCATCAAAATGCTATGAACATTTTAATTTTGATCCAGAAGGATTTGGAATAGAAAGTGACATGTTAATTGAAGCTTCTAACAATAATTTAAGAATAATGGAAGTAGACATTACTGTTCGTTACGATGTAAATACAACTACTGCCAATCCCGTAATACAGGGATTTAGCGTTTTAATAAGAGTTCTTGAACTAATGAGATTTAACCGGCCAATATATTTCTATGGTGTTGGAGGAGCAATTATATTATTCTTCGGAATACTAATTTATCTGACAATCAATGCCACAAATCTTTCAAATAATATTTATTTATCTGCTATAGGACTTTTTGTCATAATAATGGGAATTGTTTTAATTTTATCAGGTATCATAACAGACTATTTAAACAGAGTTAAATATTAATTTAGAACTCTTAAACTACTATTAAATAAAAATATATTATCTATAAAATAAAGATTAAAGTATAGTTAATAAATTAACTATGGAGAATTTATATGAATTTCGAAGATTATAAGGGTAAAGTGATATTTATAGGTGCAGGTCCAGGTGACCCAGAATTAATCACAGTTAAAGGTGCAGAAGCAATAAAAAATTCTGATGTAATAATATATGCAGGTTCTTTAGTTAACCCTGCAGTATTGGACATTGCAAAAGAAGATGCTGACATATACGACAGTGCAGAAATGAACTTGGATGAAATCATTAATGTTATTCAAAAGGCACATGAAGAAAACAAAATCATTGCCCGTGTACATACAGGAGATCCAGCAATTTATGGAGCTATAGCAGAACAAATTAACCAACTTAAAGAATTAGATATTGGTTACACAATAATTCCTGGAGTAAGTAGTTTATTCGGAACAGCAGCTGCTTTAGAATCACAGTTAACATTACCTGAAGTATCACAAACAATCATCATTACAAGACCGGAAGGTAGAACACCTAAACCATCTAAAGAAGCATTATGTAAATTAGCTCAACACAATGCTACAATGTGCATATTCTTAGGAATTCACATGATTGATGATGTAGTAACAGAATTACTTAAAGAATACAGGGAAGATACTCCAGTAGCAGTAGTTAAAAAAGCTACATGGCCTGACCAAGAAATTGTTCGTGGAAACTTAACTAACATTGCACAGAAAGTTCACGAAGCAGGCTTTACAAAAACAGCTATGATTGTTGTTGGTGATGTTTTAGATCAACAAAGCGGTGAACAATCAAAACTTTATGACCCTAAATTTGCACATATGTACAGAGATGCAGAATAAGTATCTCATACATTTTTAATCTTTTTTTTTTCAAAAAATATCTTAAGAAATAGTATTTTTTACTAAAACTTGTTTTAATAATTTAAATAAAAAAAATAGAAGTTTAAGGAGATTAATTTAATTTAATTTAATTTTTCGTCTCTTAAATCGATTGTATCGGCAAGATCTGGTCCGGTTGAAATAATTGTAATAGGAACACCTACATCTTTTTCTATATCTGCTATGTAATCCTTAGCTTCTTGTGATAAATCTTCATATTTGTTGACTTTTTCACATTCTGGATATAATCTGTCAATGCAGGTTAATGCTATTTGTGTAGCTCCATTAATCATACAGGAACGTTTTGCGAACTCTTTATCGAATAGTCCTACTCTTCTTTTACGTCCGGTAACTACACCGAATTCTTCAATTCCCATTTCTTCTGCTTCTTCTGGTGTAATTTCTGTTGGGAATGGACCTTCACCTACTCTTGTGGTGTATGCTTTAAATATTACAACTACTTCATCCACTTTTGTTGGACCGATACCTACATCAGCTGCTGCTGTACTGGCACAGGTATCTTTACTTGTAACAAATGGGTATGTTCCATAGTATAATGATAATCCGAATCCTTGTGAACCTTCAATGAATACATCCTTACCTTCATCGATTGCTTTGTTAACTTCTGTAGGTACATCTGTAATGTATTCGTTTAATTCTGGTACATCTTTTGCATAGTCTATGGTTCTATTAATACGGTCTGCATTAGCCGGTCCACATCCACTACCTGTAGTTCCTATTTTTTTAGATAAGTAAGAGGAATCTTTATCGGCTTGTGTGTGCTTTTCGGTGATAATAGCACAGTTGGAATCAAGGAATGTTCTTCCTTCAACAGAGTATTTGTTAAGGTATTCAAGTTCATGTTTGAATACTTCTGGATTAACTAATACTCCAGCACCAATTAATAATCTTGCATCTGTATTGAAAAAACCAGATGGGGTTAAACGTAAAGCATATTTTTCACCATCACATTCTACAGAGTGTCCTGCGTTAGGACCTACACCTGCTCTGGCAATGATGTCAGGCTTATCTTTTGTACAAAAATAAGTTATGCATTTTCCTTTACCTTCATCTCCCCATTGTCCACCGACTAGAATGGTACATGTCATATAAAATCATATCTCCTTTCAATAATAATTTAACATAATTAATTTATGTTCTGATTTTTTTATCTTATAAAAATATAAGCATTTACTTTAATATTTATCTAAAAGATTTAATAAAAACTTTTCTATATTTTTTTAAAGAGTGCTAAAATGCATTTCTTTCTTTATTTTTTTAAATATTCTTTATTGTTTTCTGTTTTTAGATATCAGTATTTAGGAATTCGTTCACTTTTCCTATTATTCCTTTTTTATCTTCATTGTCAACTTCAGTAAATATTTCTACTGAATTGTCATAGATTCCTTGTCTTGAATCGTAAACTACAGTTTTTTCACCTTCTATTTTTTCATAGATTACATCTATTTTTTTGAATCCATTTATTGTGATGATTAGGTTTAGGGTTCTGTAAACATTTTTAAATTTTACATTATCTTTTTTGGTTGGATGTAAATCTTCATCAAATGATGGTTGGTTTTTTGGACTGTTCAATGGATGTATGATTGGATCTTGTGAGTCAGTTATCGGATCTGAATAGAAAATTACAAAGTCTTCTATGAATCCTTGTTTGTAGAAGTCAAAGAGTAAGTTAAAGAAGATGTTACTTGTCAGGTGGTTTGTATGTCTGGACCAGTCAGAAAAGTGTGTTTTAAATCCTTGTTTGAATAGATTTACATCTGAATCGTAGTTTGGTTGTGTGATGAATACAAATTCATTGCTTAGTCTTAGTGCATTATATATTAATGTTCTTGTTTCACCAATTCCCTCTAAACATTCAATCATATCAAGACAAGTTGTAAATCTGAATTTACGCATATTTTTTTTATTAATAATTATTTTTAATGGACTGTCATTAATGATTTTGTGTGATAGTAATTTGTTGTTTGATTTGAATTCTTCATTTAGTTGTCTGAATTTGTTCTTATCCGGTTCAAAGGTAATTCCTTTATTTCCTCCTAAATTCACACCATAGCGTAAACCGGACATTTTATCATAACTAAAATCTAAATAATCGTAGTTGTTTATGCTGTCTATGTTGTCGTTTATAGAGTTTATATTGTTAAGCATTTTATCACTTTTTCAATTATACTCATATTTATGTGTTTGGTATCTTTTATAGTTTAATTATATTAATTTTGTTTATATTTTTAGAAAATTATTTATATTATGTTTATTATATTTTTAAATAATTATTAAAACAAAGGAGAATTTGATAAATTTTTAAACATTATCATAAAAATATTATGAAATTTATAAGAAAGTATTACTACATGAAATTTTCAGAAAAGAACATACCACTAAATAATTCTCAAAAGAAAAAATTAGAAAATATACTCTATGGAGAAGAATATAAAAAATTCCTAACAAAGTCCGATGAGAATTATTTAATAATTAAAAAAGAGGAATTGATAGGATTTTTCTTTTTAAACATAGAAAGAGATTTTATTGATATTACAAGTATTTATATTTTTGAAGAATACAGAAACAAATCAATAGCTACACAAGTCATAAATGATATAATTTTTGTTGCAAGACATAACATAAACAGAGATATTAATTATATTAAAGCAAATTCATTTGTGGAATCAGCTATGTTTTTCTTAAAAAAGGGCTTTGATTTTTATAAAATTAATGAAAAAATAGATTATAAAAAGAAGAATGTAATAATAATGTATAAGAAAATTTAGATTTAACTTCTTTTTCTTTTACGTTTTCTTTGACTATTCAAATCTTCAAGTACTCGTTCATTAATATAATTTCCTTTATTCAATTTAGAATATGAAATTTCATCTACACTTTCAGAGTATTTCTTTTTGGGATGATTTTCACGTAATCTTTGAACGTATAATGAAATAATCTTTGATAGATAAGTATCTTTAATAAATCGTCCGTCAATAGTTACACTTTCAATTCCCATTTCTTTAAGTTCATCAATCTCATCAATTAAACATAACATATCATTATTGAAGAAATGGCTTTGATTATTGTAATCAAAATGAATCTTATATTTTGCCTTGTTTTCTTTATCTTCTAAAACAACATACTCATCGCTTTTGATGTCCAGATCAAATCCTTCATTAAGATTTGAGAAGTTATCCTTTGAAACCATTATTTCCTGATTTCCCTGGACAATTAGTTCCAGTTTTGTATCATAACCTTTGGATTTTCTAACTAATTCTTTAATTTCATCTCGTGATAATTCACTTGAAATTGTTGCAGATTTGAAGTTGTTTTTATCCAACATTGCAACACTGTATTCATTCCATATGTTAAGATTATGCGCACCGTACACATTATTTTCAGGAAATGTCCTTGTAAGTGATGGAGAATCGCCCATTATGGAAATGTTTATATTGTCATTTTTTAAATTATCATTAATTTGAACTATTTTTTCCAAATCATCATCTGATGTAAAGGCTGATAGTACCCATACAAGTTCTTTGTCAATGGCAATTTGGTGGGCTTTTCTTAATAATTCTTCTATATTGTTGAAATATTCTTTTTTGTTATTGTAAATAAATGATGGATCAAAATATATTCTGTCTAACGGATTCCTGTTTGCTATTGTTAGTAATTCTAGGTTGTCTACATATACATTAAGTCCCATGTATTCTGATTTTCTTGCTTTGGTATTGTTATTTTTAGTTTCCTTAACATATTTTTTAATGTTCTTACGTATACCGCCTGCTTCATTAGGGTTTGGAACATAATACTCTAAGAGTTTTTCTGATGCAATGTCTAAAACTTTTCTACGAATATTGTTTATTTTACCAATCGGCATAAAAACATTATCCGGTAAATTAGTGACCTTTACCTTATCAACTATAAACGGAGTGTTACCACTTTTCTTCATCTGATTAATAATCGTTTCATCATCAAGAGGCTTGTTAATAGCTTCATCAAATTTACGTTCAGATTTATAACCAAAACTGATTATATCATCATTCACTTTAAAACTCACATTAACAGTCATGCTACGTTTCTTGTTAGGAGTAATATCCATAGATAAAGGGATGTGAGGTTTAATCATTTCTTTTTGGAACTGTTTCTGACGATCATGTAACTTCTTGGAATAACTGATATATACTTCAGAACCAACCCTAATGTCTCTTGTAGTTTGAATATGAATGTAATCATTTGTCTGTTCGACAATTTTATCCAAATAAATACCTCTGATATGATTATTATGTTTAAATCCTATTCCATCACCTTTATGAAGGGTCGGATGATTATCATTTTCAAATTCAATTATGACATCTTCATCTTCTATAGAAATTATCTTACCTAAATACAATCCCTGATGGAAAGAACTTTCCCTACCCATCACTTCTCCGGGACTGTCATTTAATATGTAACCATTTGTGTAGTATCTATTAAAGGTCAAATCAAGATCTTCCTCTAACTGTCTGATGAGCTCTTCGTTATTTTCATCATCCATATGGTCAATCATAGTTCTATAAGCATTAACAACAGTTGCAACATAATCTTCCGATTTTAATCTTCCTTCAATTTTTAATGAAATAATACCTGCATCTGAAATAGCTTTAACATTTTTATAGGTGGCTAAATCATGGGTGGAAATTAAACAACCATTACTAATGCTGTGATTATGATATCTAAGTTTGTACATGGACCTACATGGTTGGGCACAAGCACCCCTATTGGCACTACGTCCAGAGATAAATGAAGACATATAACAATCTCCGGAAATACAATAGCATAACGATCCGTGACCAAATGCCTCCAAATCCATTTTAATATTATCTTCTTTCAGACGGTCTGATATATTCTTTATCTCATCGATACTCATTTCTCTAGGCAATATAACTCTTTTAATGCCTTCGTCATGAGCCCATAAAACACTATTGTAGTCACGTAAGGTCATCTGAGTCGAAGAATGAACTTCCATTTCGGGGATGAACTTATTGATCAGGTAAATTAATCCGATATCCTGAACGATAACTGCATCCACACCAGTTCTATATAAAAACTGCACATATTTAAGAACTTCAAGAATTTCATCACTATTGAAGAGGGTATTTACAGTAACATGTATTGAAACTCCATTTAAATGTGCATATCTTACAGCCAGTTCCATTTCTTCAGATGTGAAGTTTTGTGCAAAAGCCCTTGCACCATACCTTTGTCCTGCAAGATACACAGCATTTGCTCCTGCATTAACAGCAACTACCAAAATATCATAAGAACCTGCCGGTGCTAATAATTCTGTTAAAACCATATTCTAACTCCTAGGTAAAATTTCAAAAAATCAGTTAATTATTATTTATAAACCTTTAAATACAAATATTTTAGTAATTACAATAATTGAATAATAACATTCAAAATAATAAAAATGTGTTTACTATGCAGACCGATCAATTAATTCAATTTTTCTCAAACCTAAATCTAATAGTTAATATTATCTTAGCGATAATTATTCCATTAATATTTTTAAAGATAGTCAATAGAACAGTTCAGAAATTTGTTAAAGAGGAATCGTTATCATCAGGTTCATTAAAAATATTTTCAAAACTGTTACGATACGTAATTTTCATAATAATTGTTTTGGCCGTACTGGAAATATTGGGAATTGACTTCCAATCATTAATCATCAGTGTTGGAATAGTGAGTATTGCCTTCACAATGGCAACAAAAGATACATTATCCAATGTAATATCCGGAATTATTTTATTAATAGAAAAAAAGTTTGTTGTCGGTGATATAATAGAAATTGATGGACATATGGGACAAGTTAAGAAAATAGGATTTAAATCTGTTGAACTTTATTATAAAAAGAAGTATACAGTTATTCCAAATATACTCTTTTCAACCAAGCCATTTATTAATCATACACGTAACGGTTATTATGAGATAAAAATTCCAGTAAAACTTCTTAATAGATACGATGTTGAAGAAAAAGTCAGCCAAATAGAAGCTATACTTGAAGAGTCTGATTTGATATTGGATGAACCTCATTTTACTGTCAGATTAAAAAGTATCACTACAGCAGGTGTTGATGTTACAATTAAAGCTTATATTTCTAATCCAAACGATGACGTTAAAGTCATGAGTGAAATTATTAAAAAAATTAAAAAAGAAGTGGTTTTGGAAGATATGTACTAATATTTATTTTGCTGCAGATTCATCAGTTAGTAATTCTGCAGTAAATATTTTTATTCCCAGTTCACCGGCCATTAAGTCTTTGGTGTCCTGTCCAAATTTGATGAATTCTTCGGTTTGCATATGTTTTTGTAGAGCTTCTTTTGATTCCCATTGTTCAACAAAGAATAATGTGTCTTCTTCCACATTTTGGTATAGATTGTATTTGATGTTTCCTTCATGTTGACGTGATGCTTTTAATAATTCATCTGCTTTTTCTATAATTTCTTCAGTTTTTCCTTCTTTTGGTTCTAAAGTAGCGTTAACAATAATCATTTTAACATCTCCATATCAATATTTCTATGTTAACATTTATTAATTTTCTGAGTTTGAACCAAAATAATTATAAGAAATTTTTGATTAAAAAACAATACTTCAAACAATTTTGGTCAAGAATTTTCTATCAAAAAAATGAAAAAGTATATTAAAATATACTTAAAAAAACAAATTTTCTTTTAAATTATTAATATCCTATCATCAGTAACATTTACAGTTAATGAGTTCTTTTCATACAGCTTACTTCCATAGAATGATAAGGTAATGTTCCTGATATTTAAGATATTGCTAATGTCATAGCTTAATACAATTTCATCTTTTGATAAATCTATCTTTGCAGATAAACTTTTACCGTTTATTTTAAAGACAATAAATCCTTCATCAGGTTTTAAATTGTTTATATTTCCTTTAATATCATAAATAAAACTAATAGTATTACCTTTTATTTCATAGGATAATGAAAGTGTGGTGTTTTCTTTAATTATACTAACAGAACTGGAATTTTTATGACTATTGTACTGGTTATTTCCAGAATAAACTAGTAAAAGAGTATAATCTTCTTTCTGATATTTTTTATCAATTTTATAATTAACTATTGAGATATTACCATTTGAAACCTTCACTGATTTGACAGATATTCCATTAATCTTAACAATTACCGTTCCACCATTTACAGGGTTATCATTTGAATCAAATATCTTAGCAGAAATATTTAATAAATTATTTGACACCTTGCTGTCAATTAAACTGTGAGTATCATATTTGGATATTGAAAGTTTGCTTTTATTTGAAAATGAATCCGTTAACAATTCATCATAACAAATTATTTCAATATTATACTCCTTACTCATTAAGTTATCAGCAAGCTTATAATTTAAAATGGTTAATGTATTGTTATAGTATTCAAATGAGATGTCACTAATTTTCTTGTACTGGAATTTGAATTCGACAGAATCTATTGATTCTTTAGAATAATTGTTAAGGCTTGCACTAATATTTACTGTATCGCCTGCATGAGAATTAATCTTATTGATAGTTATGGAAGGTTTAATAAATTCAACTTCTTTTGAAACGGTTATGTAACTGTTGTTGTTGACATCAAATATGTTAAAATTCAATTCTAAATTTTCATATCTGCTTGTTGTTGTATTTATTGATATTATTTTACATTCATTAACTGACAATTCTGGAATGATACAAATATTGTTCTCATCAATATAATATGATGAATTCAGATAAATTAATTCATTTGGTATTAAATATTGAAGTTTAATATTTCTTATATCTTGATTTCCATAATTTTCAACAATAATGTTGTAACTGATGTTTTCTCCATAAACATAGTTTTCTGGAATGTCTGAAATCGTAATGGAATAATCATTACTGATGGAGACTAGTAGATTTCTTGTCTGACTTTGGAAGTGAGTTTCACCATTATATACTAGTTTTAAAGTAAGATTACCGTTTTTGTCAAATAATGAAGTGATATTGAACATGTCAGAAGCATCATTATTTGATAAAGATGTTTCATCTTGTAATATGTATATTTTACCCAGATTAACTGTCGTATTATAGATTTCATCACTTTTTAAATTTCCATTTATCTCAACTGTGTTTTCAGTACTTGAATAATTGTAATTAAGGTATGATTTCAAATTATTTCCCAAATATTCATTGTCTTGTACAATGACAAAGTTTTCTACTGTTCCAATAAACAAATCACTTGCTGTATTGTTATAAAATTTTGTATTTGCAACATGGACTGTTCCAACATCACTCTTCAGTATTCCTTTGTCATTTTTTGAGGTGTTGTTTTGGAATAGGCTGTTGTTGATTTTGCATGTTGCATCTTCCTTATAATTTATTATTCCACAAGTGTTTGTGATATTGTTATTTATTATCCGGGAATTGTTGAGACTCAAATAGTCATAATTATTGATTAAATTCTCGGGCAGACTGTTATCAATGATACTCAAATCATTTATGGAAAGATTTCCATTATTTAAAATAATTGTTGATGCATTTTCACTTCTGATAGTTGTATTTTGAATAATCATATTTGTATTTTCATTCTTGATACTTAATCCAGTTGAAGTGTTATTTTCAAATGTTGATGATTTAATAATCACATTCAATGATTTACAACTGTCTAAAGTGGATCCTTCCAGAGCATGATTACCTTCAAATGTACAGTTGTTTATATAAACTTTTGAGCCGTCATCTTTGTCCCCTGAAAAAAGTGTGTATATAGCACTACCACTCGAGTATGCCGTGTTATTTTTGAAAATTGTGTTACTAACACTTAAATTTCCTCTGTTATATATGGCACCTCCACCTTCCACACCAATTGATGTTGCAGTGTTGTTTTCAAATATTGAGTTGTTAATAATAATGTTTCCCCTGTTATATATGGCACCTCCAAGAGTGTTATGTGCATTTTTAACTGTTAAGTTGTTAATGATTAACGTTACCTTTGGATAGTTGTATATAAATGAATTTACACAGGTTATTATGGAATTGTTTCCATTGATTCTTATTACTTTCTCATTTTCAAGATTTTTCGTTGTTGTGAACATTGTTTGAAGAGTATATGAATTTTCCTTTAGATTTAATTCATGATATTTTTCATCTGAATTTGTAATATTTGTAATTGCTGTTCTTAAGTCACTGCCTGTTTTCACATTTCTTACGTTTACTTCTGCGTCATCGGGTATGTTCGGATAATCGTTGTCATTTGTGTCGAGATTTTCTGTCATTTCGTTATTTTCGTTGTCTGTTGCATATATAACATTAGTAAGTAATAAAAAACTTAATAAAATTATGAATATGCTCATGTG
>CAZUHM010000070.1:0-10964 GCA_964620575.1 uncultured Methanobacteriaceae archaeon
TTCGTAGATAAACCTTCTACAAATCCACATCCTCTACAGGATGTGGTAGTTTAACCTATTACACTCCCCATATATGTTACTTGATTTCTTTTTATTAATTCAAGCTTCCAATTATTATATATTAATAATAAATTATACCATTACTAATATTAATTATAATAATGTTAATATATAAAGATTTAAGTTGATTATAGGCCAAAAATTAAAAAAAGAGAATAGAAAAACAATTTTACTTAAATTGATAATGATTTATGTGTTTAATTATCATAACATCAGTTGACAATGAGTCCTTTTGATACGTGTTACCAGTAGTCTCTATCAGATCCCGGTTCAGGATCTATTGGATTTGGATCTGGATCAGGACCAGGATTTGGAGTATCATTAGTAGCACTATCATCTTCTGACTTGTTATCCGTTGATGTTGTAGGTTTAACATACCTGACAGTTGTAGTTTCCTCTGTATCATTTAGGGCCAGTGAAACTGCAGTTACCTTAATAGTGGATAAGATATGTTCCATATCATCCTTATTCTTCGTTACTACAAATACATTCTTATGAGTATAATTTGTAAGATATGTGTACTGTTTTAAAGTATCAGAGTAGTTATAGGAGAAATTTGACTGACTCTGCAGCTGTGCTCCCACCTGATTCACATCCCTTATTGCTGCATAGGATACCATCTCGGAAACATCCCCCAAATTGCTGCCTTCACTATCAAATACCAGGACAAGTATACCGTTTTCTGTATCATTATATATGCTGTAATGTTCTGTTTGATTAGTTACTGTTATATTACTATCCTTTACTTCCATCTGAACATCATTGAGCGTTATGTTCTTATAAGTGGCTGAAGATAGCAATACTGTTGAAGCAATAGCAGCTATTGCAATTATCACTATGACAGATATCAGCAATGCTAGATTTTGTGTCTTCATAATTATAATTATATTTCCTAGATAAAATATACTTTAGGATATTCTCACAAGCAAGTATTGAAAATAGAAGATGTTGCTAATGAAAATTATGAAAAAAATTGAAAACATCAACCATTAATAAAAATATCCATATTCATATTACTTTTGGACTTAAAACAAGGCTTGAAAAATAATTTATAATATTGCAGATAAAACATTTATATAAGATATCAAATTTTTTGCATAATTCTATGCTTTTGATAAATATATAAAGGGGGGAAAATATGAATAAACGAGAAATATTACTAGTATCCCTGTTAATTGTATTTTTCATCAGTTTAAGTTCTGTTTCGGCAACCGATGATAACAACAATACTGCACTCAATCAGGAAGTTGCATATACAGAGAACACTGCTGAAAATACAGACAATATTCCATTAACAGAAAGTTATCCCGTAACAGACTATGAAGATGCGTCTGTGAAGACGGATACTGACCTTAATGAAGCAACATATGCCAACCAGATAAATGCTAATGAAGGAGAGTCAATCCAAGCAATTATTGACGAGGCCACACCAGGTACTACAATAATTGTTAAGGAAGGAATTTATTCCGAGGATCTTGTTGTTTCCAAAGAACTGTCACTCATAGGAGAAAATGCAATTCTTAAATCTGAAAACGTTGCATTCAACATTCTACCTACTGCAAATAACACTTCCATTTCAGGATTTAACATCATTGTTTCAGGTGCTAACGGTACTGGAATACTGATTAATGCCAGTAACTGTCAGATTACTGATAACAATATAACTGGTGGAAATGCTGGTATACTGGCAGATATGGAAATTTCAAATAGTTCCGGTGAACTCAACATTCACGTTGTCAGTAATTTAACCGTTCTTAGAAATAACGTTTCAAATACTGGTGAATCAGGAATATTTGTTAAAGCATTTAATCCGACAGTATCCGGAAACAGGGTTATGAACGTGACAAATACCAAAGTAAATGGAACTGCTACAGGTATTCTGGTAGGTGGTATGGGTGTAAGTTCCGAGGATTTGTACACCATAGCTACGGACAATTATGTTTCCAACGTCAAATCATTGAATGAATCTGCTTATGGTTTTGATTTGTCAGGAAACAGTGTTTTTGATACTCTGGTTGAGTTCAAGGTATATAATAACACGGTACATAATGTTTTGGCTCCTGTTGAATCTTATGGTATGAATATTGGTGTTTTTTCACTTAACACTACGCTGCCTACGGTTCATGTTAATAATTTGAACATCAGCAACATCTCTTCAAATTATGAGAACAGTTCCGTCACTGGTCTGGCTGTTTCTGCTACCACCATAGGTCAAAATGAAACTTCAGATACACTGGTTTATAATGTTACTGTCAATCATCTGAACGCTTCAGGTTCCAATGCCAAAGCTACCGGTATTGATACTACTGGAGTTGGATGTGTTGACTTACATGTCTATAACAATAGTGTGGATCATATCATGGCTTCCGGTTCACTTACGGCAATAGGTGCTACGGGTATAGAATACACCAACTTTAATGCCTTAGTTAATGTTTCCAATAATAACATTAGCAGGTTAAAATCATCCAATGTTAAAGGTATCAATGCATTGTCCCTGGGAAATGCAACAATCAACAGGAACATCGTTAATAACATTTCATCTGATAGTTCTACCTTGATAACCGGTCTTACATTGAGCTTTGATTTTGATGACTTCAATATGACAATGCCTCAAAATGCATCTTTTGAAGAACTTAAGGAATTTTTCAAAGAACTGGAATCCCGGTTAAATGAGACTAACTTTACAATTATCGGTAATTTGACTGCTACGGGAAATAATTTAGAGGGAAATGGTGTTGGTACCGGTTTTGCAGTTTTAAGAACATCCCTAATAAATTATAATCGTGCAAGCAATCTTGAGTATTATGTTATTAAAAACAGTACCAGAACATTCATACTTGAATCATACGGTTATGATCCTAACATGTCCAATGAGGAATTGGCTTATATTCTTCTTAAATCACAGGAACAGTTTGAAAACTGTACTGAAGAGGAGCTTAGAAATATGAGTGTTTCTATGGGAGCATTCCTGGATAAGATGTTTGGTCAAATGGATAATCTGACTGCAGGAGATGTTGATGCCAAGTATAACTGGTGGGGAACTAATTCAAGACCATCGGATTCTAAATTCAACAGCAACGGCGGTTCCATAATTTATGATCCATGGTTGACACTAAGTGTTGAGGCTAGTCCCGGCAGAATAAACTATGGTGAATATTCAACAATTGGTGCTGATGTTTATAGAGATTCTTCAGGTGTTGACCATAGCATGAATTCCAGTTCATATTTCAGTGGAAATAATATCACATTTTCTACTGATAAGGGAAGTTTCAACGGCAAGAAGTCAACAGTTCTAAACTGGACTGACGGTAAAGCAGGCACCAAATTAAAAGGTGATGAAACTGGTTTGGCTACTGTCAGAGTATTTGATTATGACAACGCGTATACTACCGTGCTGATTGGCGGTTCAAAACCTGATGATAACAGGACTCATCCGGTAAGACCTCCAGTTAAACCAATATTCCCTAATAGAGTAGATTTCTATGGATGTGAACTATGTTGTGGTGAAGCTTTAAATTTAACTGAAAATTCAACCAATTCATCAGTTAATGAAAGCATAACAGCAGAAGACAACAAACAGGACAATACTGTTAATAAGGACATTATTTTGTTGACTGCTGGTGTTGTTACAGTACTGGGTGGTGCATACTTCTATAGAAGATATCAGTAGGTTTTATTCTAGAGACTCCAATAAAACATTTGTATTTAGTTTTATTTCGAGTCTTAACTTTTTTCATTTTTTTATTTATGATTCCAAATGTTCATAATTTTTTTCTAATTTTATACAACTTTAATAATTTTTTATCCGTAGTTTTACATTATTTATGTATGATTAAAAATCATTACCTATTGTATAAGTATAAATACTATGAAGGTTAATTTAATAGTACCGAGAGTATGCGAGAATATCTTTGTAAAATGAATCAGACAAACTATTTTAACAGAATACTGAGCTATTCTATTTACTAACTTGATTTTCCCGACTACCATTAACAGAGTTGTTGCATAGTCTCGAACCTATATGCATATATAGGCTGGTGATAATATGGATAACAAACAATTAGGAATTATAGGTGCTATAGTCATAATAATTGTAATTATTGTTTGTGCATTTGCATTTTTAGGTGGAAACACCAATAATCCTACGAATGTTGCAAACAGTGACAATAGCAATACAAATAGTACATCAAACAGTACCAGTGGTGGTTCTGATGCTGCATACCAGTTACAGATAAATACTACAGGTAAATGGAGATTGGATTTGACGGTTGACGGAAAATATTCCTCCTATGAAGGTGAAGGATCAAGAACGATTGATTTGGGTCCTTCGTTAAGTTCAGCAAGTGTGACAGTTAATCAGTATTCAAATGGTCCGACTGACGTATACTTACTTAAGAATAATCAGACAATAAGTGACGGCCATTCAAAAGGTGAAGGTGTAGAAACCATTTACTTCTATTATCAAGCATAAAAACTGGAAGTAATTACTTCCATTTCTATTTTTTTAAATTTTAACCTATAATGAGTTTCAGTATGAAAAATAGGTTAATTAACTTTTTATTATTTTAAATAAAATATTACACATAAAAATAGGTCATTTTCGTTAAAAGAGGGTGGAGATGTGGAGATAATTTTTATTGAGAATTTTATTTAAGTGTTACGCTGTATCATTACCATAGATTCCGTAAAATTCTTCATATAAGTTTAAATCATTTAATGTCTGATTTAAATCAGGGTTTGCATCCAATAATGCTTTAATATTATCATTTACTGTTTTTATTTTAACAAAATTGTCATTAGTGTTATTTCCCAAACTTGTTGAATCACCCAATGCTTGTACGAATTCTCCTGAATTAACTGAGTTTACCATTTTATCATAATCTTCAATAAGTTTAACCGTAGCTTCTTTTTCCAAGGTCAATCTTTCTATTTGATAGTTGATATACTGTTCTTTGGTTTTGTTACCGTCAGCATATTCTAAAGTTTCGTTCAAGACTTTAATTTCTTCATCCACTTTTGGATTAACTACTTCATCCAGGAGTTTATGACTTTGGGTTGAAAAATCTGTCAGATCAGTATAATTGCCCAGATTGAATTCGGCTACTGACTTGTTCAAATCTAGTTCTATTTGACTTGCATTCTTTAATCCTGCATTAAAATTAATTTTGCATTGTTCCTGATGATATGGAACATATACAAACTGGTATGCACCGACAATTAAGACTGCAAGTATCACTATTATAATACCTATTTTCTTTTTGTCCAATATAATCACCAAATTAATTGTGTATATTATATTTAGAATTATCAAAGTAAGTATTTTATTATTTTTTGATAACCTTAGATTAGTAGAGTAAATATAATATTTATTTGTTCATAGTAATTAAGCAGAAGGCTTTTGTTGAAAAGAACAGTAATAATGATTCAAATAGTGCTGAAAATACGAAATCATAGAAATAATAGTCAAGGAGGACTATTACATTAAACAAAACTACCAGGATGATTGTCATTAGTATGAAAAATCTTAAGTAACGCATTATTCCTATATTTTTGATTATTCTGAATATTATACGTAAATCAAAGGCACTTAATAAATTATCCGTTTTAACCAACACAATCTTTCCAATAAAACTACATGATAAGAAGAATACGAAGATTAATATCGCCATTAAAACAGATATCTGAAGATTGTGAGATATGTCAATCCGCATTGATACCGGCATCTGTACCAACAGTTCATGTATTGTGAATAACGTTTCATTAATGTTCATCTGTGCCAAATATCTCCGAATAAGATTAAGATGATTGATTAATCCTACCGGCAGGGCAAATATGGAAATTGATATAAGACTCAATACAATGTAGTAAAATGATAAGACATATTCCTTAATTCCCTCCATCATGTATTCTATCACGGAATAATGAATAGTATGTTCAAATACTGCCGCATTTGTGAGACTTATTGCAACCCCAAAGAGTATAATTGTAATAATTGAATTTGTTATTATCACAGTAGGCGTTAAATAACCAATCCTTATCGAATAAAAGATTGTTGTTATCAGTTCACAAACCAACAGTAATAAATACACTACCATAAAATGTTTATATTTTTTAAAGGGGAATCTAAGAGATTCATATATTATTCTTCGTATTCTCATACATATCTATAATAATATTTGTAAAGAACGATTAAAAAGATTTTTCTACAATATTCACGTAGAATAATATTTAAGATAAAAAAAAAGAAATAGATTAAACTTTATAATTTTAATCTTTGAAAAAAGCTTTTACGCCTGGATCATTTAAAGTATTATCAACATCTTTTAATAATGATGGTATGTCAAGATGTTGTGGACAGTATCCTACACAGGAGTTACATTCAACACAGTCTGCTGCTGCACCGTTTTCTTCATTTTCAGACAATACAAGGTAGTATACCTGTGCTCCCATCTCATCTCCGTTTTGAGTTTTATTGATGTGATATGTATTGTATGTTGAGAAGTATTTTGGTATAGGTATGTTTACCGGACAATGGTCAATGCAGTAGTTACATTCAGTACATTTGATTGGTGTTAAATCGTTTACAACATCCTTTACCTGATTTATTAAATCATATTCTTCCTGTGTTAATGGTTGAATATCCTTAAATATGTTTGCACTACTTTTCATTTGTTCTGTACTGCTGACACCATTTAATATCATGAACACGTTGTCAAGGTCATTGCAGAATCTTAGTGCCCATGAAACATTTTCAATGTTTTCATCATAGTCTTTGTATATTTTTTCTGCAGCTTCAGGCAGGTTTGCCAATGCTCCACCTTTAACCGGTTCCATTACAACTACCGGTTTACCATGTTGTGTTGCTATTTCATAGCATTCTTTTGCCTGTATGGATGAGCTTTCCCAGTCCAGGTAGTTTATCTGTAGTTGTACAAAGTCACAGTCAGGGAATGCTTCCAGTGCTTCGACCAATGCTTCAGGTTTGTCATGTAATGAAAATCCTATGTTTCTGATTTTTCCTTCTTTCTTCTTTTGTCTTACAAATTCAAATGCGTCAAAATCGTATACTGCATGGTGTGTCATTTCGTTGATGTTGTGTATTAAGTAGTAATCAAAGTATTCTACCCCACATTTCTCCAGTTGTTCGTTGAAGAATTTTTCCATGTCTTCAGGTTCCTTTACTGAGAACACCGGCAGTTTTGTTGCAACAAGAAAATCCTCTCTAGGATATCTTTCAACTACTGCTTCCTTAAGTGCCGGTTCACTTGCTCCTAAGTGGTAGGGATATGCTGTGTCAAAGTATTTTCCACCATTTTCTATATAAATGTCCACCATTTGCTTTACTTGTTCAATATCTACTGAGCTTGGATCGTCTTCTTTCAGTTGTGGCAGACGCATCATACCAAATCCAAATTTATCCATATGTAATCACCTATTTAAAATGAGTTGTTAAAATTACTTATGGGCTTACTCCGTCCCATAAATAATCAAAGGATACTTCCTTTATATGTTCTATTTCCTTGTCAGGATTTTTTTCTATGAATTCCAGCGTTGCTATTAGACATCCGAACATTATGTAACTGAAGAGATCATAATACATTTTTACTTCGTTTCTTTCGCGGAATTTGTTGTAAACCTTTTCGAAGAATATTGTTTCATCATTTATTTGCTGAATTGTTTTTTCGGTTATTACCTGTGAGTTTCTGAACTGGACAAGGAATCTGAAGGCATCTTGGTTGTCTAGTGCATAGTCTATGCATCTTGACCATAATTCCACCATTCCCCTTTTAAAGTCTTTTTTTTCTTCTAGGTTCTTTGTGTATTCACTGTATCTTCTATTTGCATATAAGTATATTTCATTTACCAGTTCCTGTTTTGTCGGATAATAATTGAATAATGTCCCTACACTTACTCCAGCATTTTCAGCTATTGATGCTGTTGTTGTAGAGCCATACCCGTTTTTGCTGAACAGTTTCAGTCCTGACATTATTATACGCTGCTGTTTATCATTCATCCTACTGATGACTCCTAGACGTATTTAAATAAAACACACATTAATGTATATATGACTATTTAGTCAACAAAATATATATACATAATGATAAATTATTTTAACTTTAAAAAACATAAAACTCTATTAGATGGACATATACGGAGATTGAATTTAATGTTAGAAGAGTTTTTACCTTTTTTAGGATTGTTAATATTCGGTAATATAGAAAACCTTATTCTTTCATCACAGGCTGTTGTTAAAAAAGCAAACGTTCTGACTATCAGTATAACAAGTATAATAATAGTTATACTATGGTTTATAGTAGGTACAGTCCTTACTGAAGAAGCAATGAGGTATGCAAATATAATTGACTTTATAGGTGGACTGGCAATATTCATACTAGGTATACAATCAATATATGAAGCAGTCAAATCAAAAAAAACTAAAAAAAGCTAAAAAATGGTGATAAAATGAATATTATAAAAGATTGTAATGGTTTTTGGGGACTGTTAGTTTTTGGAAACATTGAAAACCTAATTCTTGCATCACAGGGAGCTACTGCCAGTGTTAATCCTGTAATTCTATTAGTTTTAAGTTTGATTTGTGTGGTTATCTGGCTGGCATTAGGTATGTACGGAACTAAATTTGCAATCAAGTATGCTGATGAAATCGAAATCATCGGAGGATTAGCAATAGTTATTTTAGGTATTCAGTCAATGCTGTCAGCAATGGGAATACTATAAATTCTTACTTTTTTTATAATTTAAAAAAGAAAACTAACATAAACTTCAAAACTTTTTTTTAAAAAAAAGAGTGGCCGACAAAATTCTGGTTTTTTCATTGAATGTTAAATGAAAATTTTATGTCGGGATTTTCCCGATGCAAAATATTTGCAAAATTTTTAAAAGAATTACTTTCTTCCACATTATTTTTTTCCCAAAAGTTTAGTAAATTACTATAAAAGAAAAGAAATAGTAAACAATAATCAATGGGGACTAGTAAGAGGAGAAATAGGAATAAAAAGATACGATAAACTAATGAACAAGATAGCAGCAATACATAGAGAGTTATGCGACACAAAAGTAAGTGTAGAAACAAAGAGGATACTAAGATTACCATCCACATAACACCATAAAGTGAGTATGAAATGCACGAGTATCAAAAATATTGAAAATTTTGATTCGTTTGATGATGCTCTACCAAAATTTGTAGAAGAAAAATGAAGAATAACTTTTGTATTCACCTTTTATTTTTAAGAGTTCTAAAATAAGATAGTTATTAAAAAAAATGTGGTGGGAGGAGGGAAAAATTTTCTTTTTTTAGATTTTTAGTATTGTGGTCATTTTAGCTGTTTTATATATTCCGTTTTCTCCACTGATTATTAGTAGTTCATAGAGTCCTGGGTTTAATGCTAGGTTAAATGATATATCTATTGTGCCGTTAGTACTGTTTACTCCTTTTAGTACGGTTTTTCCATTTATTTTTATGGCTAGTGGTGTGTTTTTTATTAGTTGTTTTCCTGTTTCGTCGATTATTGTTGCTTTTATTGTGGTTTTATTGTTTTTTGTTGTTATTGTGTTTTTGTTTATTGTTACTGCTTTTTTTTCTAGTTTTAGTGTGCCGTTGGTTTCTGTGCGTTGGTAGTTTCCTCCAAATACTGCTGTTAATGTGTAGGTTTTTGCACTGTATATTGGTGGTATTGTGTAGTTTAGTTTTGCTTCTCCGTCTATTACTCGTACTTTTATTGGGTTTCCATTGTTGTCTTTTAGTGTTTTGCCGTTTAGTTTGAATACTACTTTGTCGTTGTCTATTCTGTTATCGTTGGTGTCTGTGACTTTTGCTCTTAGTGTTATGGTTTGGCCTGTTTTGGCTGTTATTTTTGTCTGGTCTAGTGTTATTTTGGCGGTTCCTTTGCTGATTTTCAGTGCATTTGTTGATTTTGTACGTGATGATGTATATTTGTCACTTCCACTGTATACTGCTTCAATATAGGATGTGTTTTTGATCCATACTGCTTGTACTTTATATTTTAGGTTTGCTGTTCCGTTGGATACAATTGCATATAGTATGTTTCCATAGTTGTCTTTTAGTGTTATACCGTTTATTTTGAAGATTACTCTGCCATCTGTTACATTTTTACCTTTTTCATCTTTAATTTTAGCGGATAGTGTGGTGATGGATCCTACACTTGATTGGATTGGATTAATTGTTATTGTTGTGTTTAATTTGGTTTTATTTAATAAATTGGCAATATATGTGGTTAGTATTTTAATTTTCTTATTGGCAGTTTCTAACTGTTTTGTTAGGTTGTTTATTGTGTTGTTTAGTGTTTTTATTTGCTGTTGGGATTTGGTTAATTCTTTGTTCAAGTTTTTGTTGGTGTTGTTGAGTGTTTTTATCTGTTTATTTGCGTTGTTTAGTTGTGTTGATAATTTGTTTACTGTGTTGTTTAGTTTTTTGTTTTCATTTTTAGTGTTTTCTAGTTCTTGTGTTAATTTTTTGTTAGTTTTGTTTAAATTGTTTATTTTCTGGTTTGCTTTGTCAAGTTGATTATTTAAATTATTGACTGTTTTATTAAGAGATTTTATTTCTTTATTGGCTTTGTTTAGTTGTGTTGTTAGATTTTTAGCTGTGTTGTTGAGTGTTTTTATTTGTTTATTTGCTTCTTTCAGTTGTCTTGTTAGATTGTTGACTGAAGCGTTTAGTGTGTTGATAGTACCTGTTTGTTCTTTAATAGTATTATTCAAGTCACTAATAGTACCGGTTTGTTCTTGTACTGTATTGTTCAAGTCTTTTATTGTATTATTTAATGTGTTGATTGTTGTTGTTTGTTTTTTTATGGTGTTGTTTAAGTTTTTGACTGTGTTGTTTAAGTTTTTGATGGTGTTGTTTTGTTCTGTTATTGTGTTGT
>CAZUHM010000070.1:11064-12301 GCA_964620575.1 uncultured Methanobacteriaceae archaeon
AGTTTTTGATGGTGTTGTTTTGTTCTGTTATTGTGTTGTTTAGGTTGTTTATTGTTTTGTTCTGGGTATTGACTGTGTTGTTTAAGTTTTTGATGGTGTTGTTTTGTTCTGTTATTGTGTTGTTTAGGTTGTTTATTGTGTTGTTTAGGTTGTTTATTGTGTTGTTTAGGTTGTTTATTGTGTTGTTTTGTTCTTGTATTGTGTTGTTTAATTTGTCTATTATTTTTTGGTAGTCTATTGTTACATAGGTTTGTTGTGTTTGGGTGGCATTTGAATAGTTTTCGTTTTCTGTTTTTTGGGCTGTGATTGTTTGTAGTCCTGTTGATGCTTTTATTTCTGTGAGGTTTATTTTTCCTTCAGTATCTGTAGTTTCTTCTATGATTGTTCCGTTTGGTAGTGTTATATTGACTTGTTCTTGTTTTGCTGGCTGATTATTTTCGTCTGTGATGCTTATTATTGCGGTTGTGTTATTTTCTACTGGATTTATTACATCTATTTTTATGTTGGTTTTATGTTTTACTTTGATTGTAGTTGTATTACTGGATTGAGCGTGTATCTTGTTTCCAGGGTATGTTGCTGTTATGTTATGTTCTCCATATGGTAAATCTAGTCTAATTGTTGATTCATTGTTTTTATTGATGTATCCTATTGCTATAATTTGACCAGTTTTATCAGTAATTATTACACTTTCATTATTTATTAATTCACTATTTTCATCCTGAACTGTTATATTAACTACAGTATTTCCTACTGTATTGTTTATGATTGTTAAATTAGTTTGCGTCTTAATGAGGTTATCATAGTTTAGTATGTATGTGTTTCTGGAGTATTCCTCGTTGCTTCCTTGTACTAAGAGTTTAATTGTATAATCTCCTAAAGGTACTGTGAAACCGTCTATTATTTTATTATTTAGTTGGTATGTTCCTTTATCTTCATCATCAATATATATTTGTACCTGTGATGATTCTGGTATATAATTAGTATCATTTAGGACAATATTTTCGTTTATTAGGAAATCTGCAGGTGACGTGTTTATAAAAATGGAATCTTGAACTATAACACTACTGTCACTAGTCTTAAATATATCTCCTCCACTTTGTCTTGCGGTGTTGCTTGTGAGTGTGTTGTTGTTTAGGATCATATTAGCATAGTAGTAGTTGTGGATTGCTCCTCCATTTTGTGTTGCGGTGTTGTTGTTGAGTGTGTTATGTGTTAGGGTCATATTTGCATTCTCGTG
>CAZUHM010000071.1:0-12277 GCA_964620575.1 uncultured Methanobacteriaceae archaeon
AAAGATTGCTTGTGAAGAAATTAGCACAAAAATTTTAAAGTGGATCAGGAGCAGCATGTGGAACCACACCATACATCATAAGAAAACTGGGCTGTGAAATAACCACACTAAACTGTCAACCTGACGGAGCATTCCCTGGACGAAACCCTGAACCAACAGAAGACAACCTTCAGGACCTGATCAATGTTGTTAAAGCAACAGGTGCAGATATAGGAATAGCACACGATGGTGATGCAGACAGAACAATATGTATTGACGAAAAAGGACAATTCGTATTCGGAGACAAATCCTTCGCATTAGTCGAAAAATCAATGCTGGAAAAAAATAATGGTGGAAAAATAGTTACAACAGTAGCAACAAGTAATGCAATAGCAGATATCGCATTAGAAAACAACGGTGAAATTATTCTTACAAAAGTGGGAGACTTGGTAGTAGCACGTAAACTACAGGAAGTTGACGGACTCTTCGGAGGAGAAGAAAACGGTGGATTAATATTCCCTGACTTTGTATATGGTAGAGATTCAGGTCTTGCAACAGCAATGATACTTGAAATACTCGCAACAACCAAAAAACCATTATCAGAATTAATCAGTGAACTTCCAACATACTACTCAGAAAAACGTAAAGTGGAATGTCCTGATGATAAAAAACAACTGGTAGCAGAAGGAATTATTCAAGACACAAAAGAATATGAAGTGGACACGACAGACGGAGTGAAAGTAATCACAGAAGACGGATGGGTAATAATAAGACCATCAGGTACCGAACCAATATACAGATGTTTCTCAGAAGCAAAAACTCCAGAAAAAGCTTCAGAATTAGCTGATTGGGGAATGACATTAATTGAAAAATATTTAGATTAATCTTCTCCCATATTTTTCATTTTCCAAATCTAAACAACACGTAATTCTCTTTTTAAGCATTTTAAACAAAAAAACATCAAATGATAATGAAATATTCAATCTAAAAATAAACAAAGCAATAGCAAAACATAATTTAAAAAAATAATTGGAGGAAAAATAATGTCAGACATCAAAAAAGAAATAGCCAGCAGAGTAAAGGATATGCGTGAAGTATGTGAAATAAGCATACAGGACATGGCAGAAAAGCTCGACGTACCAACAGAAACATACGCACAATACGAGACAGGAGATGTGGATATTCCTGCAAGTATACTCTATGAAGCATCTCAGATATTCAACGTAGACACAAGCTTACTATTGACAGGCGAAGACACCAGGATGAGCGTATTTGCAGTAACAAGAAAGGATAAAGGAGTCAGAATAAACCGTAGAGAAGCATATGACTATGAAAACCTTGCATCAAACTTCACACACAAGACAATAGAACCATTCATAGTAACAGTAATGCCACGGGAAGACAACTATATGCCTGAACCAAACTATCATAAGGGATACGAATTCGTATACGTACTGGAAGGAAGACTAAGACTATACATCAAAGACAACACAGTAGATTTAAATCCGGGCGACTCAGTCTATTTTGACTCATTACACAAACATTCCATGATAGCACTCGACAACAAACCAGTAAAATTCCTCGACGTACTAAACAATAATGGCGGGCTTGATTAAATGACATCATTACTACATAAATACATAGACAGAGAAGAATACGAATCATACGAAGACTTCAACGAAAACTTTAAAATAAACGTACCAGAAGACTTTAACTTTGCATACGACATTGTAGACACTTATGCAAGAGAACAACCTGAAAAGGTAGCATTATCCTGGTGTGATGACAACGGAGATAAAGTATTCACATTCAAAGACTTAAAAACATTAAGTGACAAAGCAGCAAACTTCTTCAAATCATTAGGAGTAACAAAAGGGGACTGCGTACTACTAACACTAAAAAGCAGGTACGACTTCTGGTACTGTATGCTGGCGCTACATAAACTAAAGGCAATAGCAGTACCTGCCACACACATGCTAAAACCAGAAGACATAGAATACCGTATTACAGCAGCAGGAATAAAAACAGTAGTTACAATAAGAGAAGACGGTGTTCCAGAAAACTATGCTGAAGTAGAAGAAACATTAGGATTAACATTAAACAAAGTATTCGTAGGAACAGAAGAAAAAGAAGGATGGTACAACCTCCGTAAAGAAGTTGAAAAAGCATCTGATAACCTGGAAAGACCATCATATCCTGATGATTCAGTAGAAGACACATCAGTAATCTTCTTCTCATCCGGTTCAACAGGACAGCCAAAAATGATCAAACACAGCTTCGGATACCCATTAGCACACATAGTAACCTCACACTACTGGCATCAGGTAGTCGAAAATGGACTGCACTATACAATCGCCGATACAGGATGGGGAAAAGCATTATGGGGAGAAATATATGGACCATGGATATCCGGATCAGGAATATACATCTACGACTATGAAAGATTCCACCCATTTGAAGTGCTCTCAAAAGCACTTGACCATAACATCACAACACTATGCTGTCCACCGACAATGTACAGATTCTTCATCAAGGAAGACATAGACAGCCTGGATTTCTCATCACTGCAACATGTAACAACGGCAGGAGAACCATTGAACGATGAAGTATACTACAAGTTCAAGGAACTGACAGGTCTGAAAATAAGAGAATCATTCGGACAAACAGAAACAGTAGCAACAATAGCAAACTTCCCATGGATGGATATAAAACTAGGATCAATGGGAAAACCCGCACCATTATTTGACATAAGACTCATAAACAATGAAGGAAAAGAATGTGATGTGGGAGAAGAAGGAGAAATAGTATTTGATATTTCAGACGGATACCCACTGGGACTGTTCAAAGGATACTATAACAATGAAGAAAAAACAAACGAAACAATCTATGGTGGATACTATCATACAGGAGATTCAGCATGGAAGGATGAAGACGGATACTACTGGTATAAGGGAAGAATCGATGACATCATCAAAAGTTCAGGATATAAGATAGGTCCATATGAAGTAGAAAGTGCATTACTCTCCCATAGTGCAGTACTTGACTGTGCAGTAACAGGAATACCACACCCAATAAGAGGACAAATAGTTAAGGCAACAATCGTGCTCTCAGAAGGATATGAAGCATCCGATGAACTCACAAAAGACATTCAAAACCACGTAAAACACGTAACAGCCCCATACAAATATCCAAGAGCAATAGAATACGTTGACGAACTTCCAAAAACAATCAGTGGAAAAATAATGCGTAAAAAAATCAGAGTTGCCGACGAAGAAAAATATAAGGAATAAACAATTATTCCTCAAAAACTATTTTTTTTATAATTTATTAAGTAATCATTAAACATTTTTTCATCAATATAAGAATCTAAACCTAATTCATTTTCTGTTTCCAATAAATCATTATAATCTAATAATTTCAATGCTTTTGACAAGTCAATTCGCTTTAAAACGCTTTTGGTATAAGGTCGTTTGGAATCAAGTGATACAACACTTTTTAAGAAAGCTTTAACAACCCATGAATTTAGGATTAACATAGTAATATATGCACTATCATAATCATCAAATGACAAATAGTAACAGGTGTCGTCAAGCATCATGGATTTCTTGTTATGGACTAAACAGAACAATCCCTTCTTATAAAATCCTGAAATTGCTACTTTGTACTTCTTAAATGTATAATCTCCAATACCGAAAATACTAAATTCTGGAGCATTGTTATAAATATTACTTTTACGATTGCTGAAATAATCTCTATTGTTGATAAGATAGTTCCAGACCAAAGGGTATTCTTCTTTAATGTAAGACGTATCTTCCTTCAGTTTATGTTGTGTGATGATAATACTTTTTTGTGATGAAGAAACAACAGCCTCCTTAAGATTACTGCTTTTAAGTAAAGGATAAAGAAGATCATCCTCTAACATTACACTATCACCCTTATTGTTATGATAATAATCACCCTCTTTTTCTAATTCCATAATCTTGTTACAGTCATGTTTAATTCCCTGTCTCCATTCAAAGCAGCAGGCACCATCAATATTGATAACATTATCTAAATTAGAATAAAACTTACCATCCATTACACCAATTCTATAAATTTCAGAATCATTAAAATTACTTACAACACATGAAGTAAGCACATTGGTATCATTATTAAAGTCAATTATCAGAACACAGGAAGAAGTGTCTGCCTTAAAAACTTTCATAGCATCAAATTTAATAATTTCAATCGTCGCTGATGTAATCTGATTGTCTACTAGGTACTTAAATATGTTGCATGCAACAATATATTTGCATAGGAATATCATCTTGGTATTCAGATTCTTAAATTGATTGATGATTTGCAGAATAATGTTTTCAGAGACATCAAAATTACTCTTACCAGTAGTAGCACTAAAAAAATCCAAGTTTTTAATATTGTTTTTCATAGGAAAATTATCGGATGAATACTTTGATAATCTTGTATTCGTAATCCATGGGGGATTTCCAATAATGAGATATTCATCAGTCTCACTTTTAATCAAACTAGTGAAATCATAATCAAAAACATTCTCGTTAAATAGGTGAACATTTGGAAATTCCTTTTTGACAACTTCTAAATAATCATTATTAATGTCAATTCCAACAATAGGAACTTCCTTAAAAAAATTCATCGAAGCTTTAATGAAGTTTCCAACACCGCAGGTAGGTTCAATTATTAAATCAGGAGATAAATTATATTTATCAACAGCAACTTCTAAAACTTTCATCGCAAAATCAAGAGGGGTCTGATAATCACCATATTCCTTCTTAGAATTAACTTTTGGAAGATCAATATTCTTTTCTTTATGTGTGTACTTAATTCTCCATTGAAAAGCAGGGGATATGGTCAAATAACCCTGATTTGGTGGATTGTTGATAATTTCTTCAGCAAGACTGTTAAGTGTCAACTCATCTCTTGGTAGATTACATTCTCCTAGATAATAAGCAATCTTTTCTTTATCCCATCCGTTTTCAACCATCTTCCTGAGATTCATAGTAAGATTATAATCGCCGGTTTCAGAAGATTTAATGAAAGTACATGAATCAAAATATAAATAACACTTATCATTCTTTTCACTTTTTTCATAGATGAACAAAAGGAGATTATAACCTAAACCATAAATTTTCTGTTTTATATCCCTAAAAGTACATGAATTTTGTGGCTTGTTTAGAGATGTAACCTTCAAATCCGTATTAATATTTTCGTCAGGAAAATCAATACCGAAAGATGAAGAACCAAGACCGAACTCGTATTTACTTTTAAGATACTTCTTAAATTCATGTTCAATATAAGTACCAACTGTTTTTCCATCATTAATACCCAGTAATTCAGGATGTTCTATGCTATTAGCTCTAGCACAGAATAATTCAGCTTCCTTTATCAACAAATCCTTGGTTAATTTCATAAATATATTTATGACATCTAATTATATTAAGTATGTGCACATCATAATTCAAAACAAATAATAAAAATAGAAATCACATTTCAGAAAAAGATTATTATTGGAGGGAGGTTAAGTTTATTTATGTCTGTTAATCAGTTCATCAAATAAATCATCTAAGTCAATGCCCTTATAAGCTAAGTTTAAAATTGTGAAAAATATTAAATCAGCAGATTCATGAACTAAATCTTCATTATTTTTACTTGCTAAGATAACTTCAGTAGCCTCTTCGCCTAATTTTTCAAGGATTTTGTCTTCAGCCTTTTTATCAGAATCTTGCATTAACTGAGAAGTATATGAATCAGTAGGATTATTCTTTCTGTCAACCAGTGTATTATAAACTTCTCTAATTATATCATCTTTCATTTAATTCACTTCTTTATTGTGGTATTTTTTCCTCTAAGTTGTCCAGTTATTGCAATTAAAGGGTGCTGAGCATCTGCAATGATTTCAATATCCTTAATAGAATGAATACCATTCTTCTCAGCAGTTTTCTCAATACCTAACTTGATAGGTTTATCTAAAGTAATAACGTAAGCTGAAATTTCATCATTGCCCATCTTGGTGGATGCAACTAATCTATGGTGTCCGTCAACAACCAAGTATTTGTCTCCACTTTTAACTGTTATAATAGGTTCGGCAAGACCTTTTTCAATTTCATAAGTTCTTCCCTGTAATTCATCAGCATAAACTTTATCCTGTGTAGGCTTCAAATCACGGATTTTAACCAGTTCCTTATTAAGTTCTGTTTTAACACCATACAATTGCTCTAGAGTATCCCTGTATTGATCAACTTTTTCAGGAGTTGAACGTTCAATATGTGAACGAAGAATATCTGTGTTGGTAATAATTCCCAAAACCTTTCTTTTTTCGTTAGTTACAGGTAACCTTGAAATGCCCATTCTAAACATTACTCTGGCAGCATCATTAATGGATAATTCCTCATTTGCTATAACGATGTCATTAGACATCATTCCTCTGACTGTTGGTTTTAAATCTCTAATGAGAATATCAGATGCAGTGATTATACCAACTATTTCGTCGTTTTTTTCTACTGGGAATCCATCGTGTCCTGTTTGTTTGATAATCTTTTTAATTTCAGTTATAGTCATGTCGGGATCTACTTTTATTACATCGCGAGTCATGTAATCTTTCACTTTCTTATAATCACTCATCTAATCTCTCCTATTACTTGTTTAAAAGGGAGGATAAATTAAATTATAAAGAATCTAATTTATCTTTAATAATTTTATTGGTTTCACCAGCATTCGCTTTTCCTCTTGTTAATCTCATAACTTGACCAACAAGGAAGTTAACGGCATTTTCTTGACCATTTTTATAGTCAGTGACAGCTTTCGGATTTTCTTCAATTGCCTGTTCAACAGCTTTCATTACAGCATCATCTTCAACAACACCAATAATGTCCATTTCTTTACCAATTTCGGTAGGTGTTTTTTCATTTCCAGGCATCTGTTCAATTAATTTATGAGCTGCTTCAGGAGTAATCTGTTTGGATTCAATTAATTCAATTAATTCAATAATATCATCCGGTGTGATTTTACTTTCTGAATATTGGATTTTATTGTAGTGTAATACACGTTTCAATTCATCTCTCATTAATTTAGCAGCTGTTTTAGCATCTACTTTTTTAGATACTTCTTCAAAAGCATCAGCTAATTCTAATTCTGAAGTTAATACTTTAGCATCAGCTTCGTCAATACCATACTGTTCAACAAATCTGGCACTTTTGAGGTGAGCTGGTTCTGGCATTTCTTCCCGAATTTCTTCAACATGCTCTGAATCAATAATCATTGGTGGAAGATCAGGATCCGGTATGTATCTGTAATCATCAGCGTCTTCTTTTGATCTCATAGGCACAGTAATCATTTGAGATTCCAAGAATGCACGAGTTTCCTGTTGAACTTCTCCACCTCTACGAAGAATATTTTTTTGTCTGATCAATTCGAACTTAAGAACTTTGTATGCACCACGAATTGAGTTAACGTTTTTAACTTCTGCTCTTTTTCCACCTTCAATGGAAATGTTAACGTCAGCTCTCATGGTTCCTTCACCACGTGTGCATCCACTATAGTTAAGAACACGAACTAATTCGTTTAAGAAATTTCTTGCTTCTTCCGGTGATTTCATATCAGGTTCTGTTACAATCTCAATTAAAGGAATTCCTGATCTGTTGAAATCAACAGTACCTCTATCTGGTTTATACTGTCCAGGATCTTCTTCAACGTGAATTTCATGAATTCTAACACCATTCAATTCTCCTTTAATACCTACAGGTACTGAAGTTCTTTGATATCCACTTGATAAGTCAGGGTAATCATAGTGTTTTCTCATGAAGTAAATAATTTCATCTGAAATTTCACATCCAAGCATTAAAGCAACTTTAATTGCTTTGTCTAAAACAGCTTGGTTTGGTGGAAATGGTTTAGCTCCCGGTTGATTTAAACATACATGGCATATGTTTGTATTATTTGGTGCAGATTGGTAGTTGGTTGGACAACTGCAAAATAATTTTGAATTTGTGTTTAGTTGTACGTGGATTTCAAGACCACACATCATATCTGTAATAGTTACTCCTCCAATAATAAATAATCTTAAATTTGTTCTTTGTAATAAAACAATATTATATTATATATTTATATTTTGATTTTCAATTAATTTAAATTTTTATATTTTTTCTAGCAATAATCTGTATTAAATTTTTTTAATATTCAAATTTTCATAACACATATCAATATATCTTTGGATATAAGGTTCCAATTCAGGTCTTAAATTATTTCCTTTAGTTAATAAACTCATATCTGAGAAACTTCCTTTCAATTCACGATCTGCCCAATATACTTCTTCTTCAACACGTTTTCCAAATCTATTACCATACATTTTGAATAGAGGAAATTTAGTTAACCCGTTACTGCCTGCTTTTAACAAAACACCCATGTTTGCAAGGTTATCTGTCCAGGTTCCAGTGATTATTTCAATATTAGGGAATCTGATTCTGGTGCTTGCAACAATACTTGCATAGTATAATGAGGCAGGTTGTGGAGTTAAATGGTATTCTGTGTCTGGATGGGGATTTAAAGAATAAAATATTATTCTATCAATGTCTAGTTCTTCAATTAAGTTAAACAGATCATTCAAATGTTCTATTTCTTCACCTAATCCAACAATAATTGTGATTGCTTTTTTATAACCTAGTTCTCCAGCTTTTTTCAACATATTTTTTATGTCTTCTATTGATTTGCTGGGACATACATAATTGTGAAATTCAGGGTTTGCTGTTTCGATAGCACCGGTAACTCCAACTATTTCTTCACCATATTTATCCAGTTCTTCGGTTATTCCAATGTTTAACCATACTGGGTTGTCTGTAATGTCATAGATTGTTTCGGAAATCTCTTTTATTTCTTCTGTACTGTATATTCCATATCCTCCGGATAAGAATTCTATATTCCATCCCATTCTTTTTGTGAGTTCTGCTTCAGCATATATTCCTTTCACATGTCTTTTTGCTTTGTCCGGATTGTCAATTCTATCTTTTTGAGAGGACATATAGCAGAATTTGCAATCACCCTTTTCACACCACCATGACAAGAAGATTGCTCTTTCAAGTGTAACTTCTTTTCCATGAACTCTTTCTGTTATTCTATTTGCTTCAATTAACAAATCAAAGATTTCCTTGTTGTTGATTTTTTCTATTAAATCCATTAATTTTTATCCCCTAATATTTAAAATTTTTATTGTTATTTATTATTTATTTTAATAGTTCTTTATACTTATTTTAATCGTTTTATTTATCCATTTTAGTAAAATCATTTTTGAAGAATTATTTTTAATTTAAATCCTTGTTTTGTTGTTTTTAAAACTTTTTATATCCTCCATAAAGTATTTATACTATGAAAACAAATATCTTATTGTACTGTAAAGTAAAGTCTTACTTATATTAATAGGTAGGTTTATATATAACAAATTATAAATAAACTATTGTAAGATGGAAAGGTGCCGTCGTGGCTCAGTAGGTAGAGCGTTCGGCTGTTAACCGATTGGTCGCAGGTTCAAGTCCTGCCGACGGCGCTATAATTTTTGGGCCCATAGCTTAGCCAGGTAGAGCGCCCGGCTCATAACCGGGCGGCCATGGGTTCGAACCCCATTGGGCCCATTTTACAAGATTTATAATTGCTCCGATAGTGTAGTCCGGCCAATCATTTCGGCCTTTCGAGCCGAAGACTCGGGTTCGAATCCCGGTCGGAGCATTTCTAGAACTTTCTTTTATTATTAATTATTATAATGATTATAGTTTCTAGAACATTTATTAAGCAAATACATTCCTTTATATAAAATATTGGAAATTATATTTTATATGCGGGGGTGCCCGAGCTGGCCAAAGGGGACAGGCTTAGGACCTGTTGGTGTAGACCTCCCAGGGTTCGAATCCCTGCTCCCGCACTTAGAAGAGAATGTAACTTTTTATTAAATGCCGAGGTAGGATAGTGGTTATTCTTCGGGACTGTGGATCCCGTGACTCGGGTTCGATTCTCGGCCTCGGCCCCATTTTTAAAATATAGTTTTGCTCCGATAGTGTAGTCCGGCCAATCATTTCGGCCTTTCGAGCCGAAGACTCGGGTTCAAATCCCGGTCGGAGCACTTACTTTTACTAATTTTGATGAAAATTTTTTTAGTTATTATTTTAATATTTTTTTATAAAAAAAGTTGTAGAGGGATTATTTATTTTTTACAGAGTTTATAAATCTATTTTTAATTTGAGAAGGGGTTAAATCAATAATTGGAGCATCATTATTTCCAGGATTTGTCTTAATGTGTAAAAAGATTGGCCCTTTTTTATTAATGTAGTCTGACATGTTGATGCCTTCAACATTTTCCTTGGCATTAATGTGGTATACTTCTTTAAAACCAATACTCTTTACAATATTATATAAGTTTATCATGGAAGTATATGTTTCTTGAGAGCCAGTTGAACCATATGCTTCATTATCAATTAAGGCAATAATTAAGTTTTTTGGATTTTGAGCATACACTGTTACAAGTTCTCCAAAATTCATGAGTAATGATCCATCACCATCAATAACCACTACTTTTCTTTCATCATCATGCTTTTCTAGTGCTAATGCTAATCCCAAACCTATTGGAGTTGCCATTCCCATAGAACCAGACATATAGAAAGTGTTTGGTCTATCTTTAATTCCATAAAGTTCTCTTGAAGGAAAACCAATATTTGAAATTAATAGTTCATCATTTATTGTCTTAACTATCTGTTTAATAACATCATATCTTTGCATATTAAACACCTTTATTCCAATAATTTATGTCAAATAGTAATGCAATTGGATCTTCAGAAATTGAAGATAAATGCCATGCTTTTTTAACAATGTCTTGGGCTTCATGGGGATAATTTACTTTGTAATATGTAATGTCCAAACTATCAAAAATCTTAGTTGTTGCTTTACTCATTGGAATTTGTCCATATACTCCTTCACCAAATGTTCCCCTGTGGCTAATTATCATTAATATTGGAAAATTATATAATTTCATAAGGGATGTTAAAACATTTACACTATTGCCTAATCCGGAGTTTTGCATTAATATTGCAGGTTTTAATCCACCCATGTATGCTCCAGCACATATGCCAAATCCCTCTTCTTCCCGTGTTTCTGGGACATGTTTGATTTCTTCATCTTCATATATTATTTCTAATAATTTTTTTAAATTTGCACAAGGTACGCTAACAATAAAATTTATACCTGCATCTTTAATCCCATTATATATAACATCTGTACTATCCAAAAAAATCACCTTTGATGTATAGAATAATTAAACTAATCATAATTATATTATATGTAATATTTAAAGAAATATATTAAAAAAAGTTTTTGTAGTGGAGGTGAATAATGGTTTATTATTTATTCTTCGAAGTAGGATTCAATGTTTAAACCTTTTTCTTCAGCCATTTCAGTTAATTGTTGGTATAATGTTTCGTCTATTGTAATTCCATTTTCCATGCTTATATTCATATTTTCGATTTCACGATCTCCTGGAATTACACCATTTTCTTCGCGTATTTCTCTTACAAATTGGTCTACATAGAATTTGAATTGCATTGAACCTGCAAAGTGTTCTGGATTAATTACTATTAATAAATCTCCTTTGGTACACATTACGTCTGGTGTGGCTGTACCTTGCACGTCTTCACCGCAAGCTGCGGATACTAATGGACCGGCTAACAGTTCAAACATAAATGCCAATGCATATCCTTTGAATCCACCAAATGGTAATATTGAACCTTCCAATCCAGCTTCAGGGTCTGTTGTTGGTTTTCCATCTTTGTCTAATGCTAAACCTTCAGGTATTGGTTCTCCTTTTCTTTTTGACTCAAGAAGTTTTCCTCTTGCTGTTATACTAGTAGCCATATCTACACAGATATAATTATGAATATCATCTGAAGGAATGCTTATTGTAATTGGATTAGTACCTAATAATGCCTTTTTACCACCAAATGGTGCCATTGCAGGTTCGGTGTTTGAAATAACAATTCCAATCATGTCTTGAACTGATGCTAAATCTGCATAGTAACCTGCAATACCGTAATGGTTACTGTTATGTATACCAACAACACCTACTCCATTTTCACTAGCTTTTTTAACAGCCAAATCCATTGCTTTAACTGTAATGTAATGTCCAAATTTATGGTTTCCATTTATCATTGCTGAAGAAGGGGTTTCTTTTTCTATTTCATAATCACCTTCTAGTTTCCCCTATATCCAGCATCGCTCCGCCGGCAAGATCCATATTGAAGAACCTGTTGGT
>CAZUHM010000072.1:0-12254 GCA_964620575.1 uncultured Methanobacteriaceae archaeon
AGGACTAATACAAACAGAAACAACAACACCAACAGAAACCCCAAAAGAAGAAAAACCAACAACACAACCAAAAACTGAAACAGAAACAACACCAGACACAAACGGAAAATCATTCACACAAACACTAAGAGAACAAGGACTAATACAAACAGAAACAACAACACCAACAGAAACCCCAAAAGAAGAAAAAGTTGCAGAACAACCAAAAACTGAAGAAAAATCTGAAAGTGAAGAAAGCAGTTCTTCTGATGGTGATGTGAAAACTTTTATTGATTTAATCAGATCCGAAGGTTTATTATAATTCCGGAGTATTAACATGTCTGAAAGTATTAAATGTAGGATGATTTCTAAGGGAAAAAATAGTGGTCGGACACTTGTTACAAATGATCCTATTAGTTTTTTAGGTGGTGTTGATCCTAAGACAGGTATTGTCATTGATAAAAAGCATGAGTTATACAATCAATGTATTACTGATAAAATTTTAGTTATTCCTTCAGGTAAAGGTTCAACGGTAGGTTCATATGTTATTTATCAAATGACCAAAAATGACACCGCCCCTAAAGCTATTATTTGTCAGAGTGCTGAACCAATCATTGCTATCGGTGCAATTATTTCTAAGATTCCTATGGTGGATAATCCTGAGGTAGATATTGTTAATACGTTAGATAATGATTTAGACGTAACTGTTGATGCAGATAATTCCTTAATCACCCTAAACTAATTTTTTATTTTTTCTTTTTCAGTAAAATTAAAAGTATATATACTTCTCTTCGATATAAATTTAGTATATACTAAAAATATATTTTCTAATAAAAAAAACATAGGAGTAAAAGAGATGAGTAACAAAGAAGACACTTTTGTTGTTGAAGATATGCATTGTAATGCTTGTGTTAACACAATTACAAAAACATTAACCAATAATGATAGTGTATCAAATGTTGAAGCTGATCTTTCTACCAAAGAAGTTACCGTTGAATATGATGATGAAAACTTTGACGTGGAAGAAATTTTAAGCTCTTTAGACATGATTGGTTTTCCTGCTACTATTAAAAAAAAACCTTAAATGTTGCGGGTATGACTTGTGTAATGTGTTCACGAGCTGTAACCTCCGCAGTTTCAAAAATGCCCGGAGTATATTCTACCCACGTAAATCTTGTCTCTGAAACAGCTGATGTATTATACAATCCAACAGTTGTTACAACAGATGATATTGGAGATAGAATTAATACTATTGGTTATGAATATATGGGCATTCATGATGATAATTCTATAAATAATGACATTCTTGAACAAAAACATGCCGATAGTCAGAAAAAGAAACTTTATAGAATTATTGTCGGATTTTTCTTTTCAGCATTATTAATGTATCTGATGTTTGGAAATCTTAATTTAGGACATGATGCATCCCATATAATGTTAGCTATTTCTATATTGCCGTTTATTTATGTTTCCTATCCGATAATTAAGTCTGGTTTAACATCATTAAGACACTTGAACCTGAACATGGACGTTATGTATACGTTGGGTATCGGAGTTTCATTTATTGCCAGTGTTCTAAGTACTTTCCACTTATTGGGAAGTAGTGAGTTCATGTTATATGACACCAGTATTATGCTTGGTTCTTTCTTAATGTTAGGAAAATATTTGGAGGATAGAGCTAAAGGAAAAACATCTGATTCCATTAAGAAATTAGTTCAGCTTAAGTCAACTGATGCTACTGTTGAAAAGATGCATGATGGAAAGATGATTCAAGAGAAGGTTCCTATTAACGAAGTTTTCAAAGGAAATATTGTTATTGTTAAACCTGGAGAAAAGATTCCTTTAGATGGTGTAATCATTGAAGGAAATAGTTATGTTGATGAATCATTAGTTACTGGTGAATCAGTACCAATCTCCAAAGAAATTGGTTCTAATGTAATTGGTGGCTCCATTAATAAGGACGGTTCATTTAAATTCAGAGTAACCAACACTAGTGAAAAAACTGTATTGTCACAGATTATTTCAATGGTCCAGGATGCTCAAAATTCCAGTCCACCTATTCAGAAGTTAGCAGATAAGGTAATCAAATATTTCATCCCAACCATATTGGTTATTGCAATAATTGCTTTCCTAGTATGGTATTTATATTTAGGCAGTTCCTTCATGGATAGTTTAAGTATTTTCATTTCAGTAGTTGTTGTAGCATGTCCTTGTTCATTAGGTTTAGCTATACCTACTGCTTTAACTGTTGGTGTTGGACTTGCCGCAGAATATGGAATTTTAATCAAGGATGGTGAAACATTAGAAGTGTCTGATAAAGTAAATCATATATTGTTAGATAAAACAGGCACTATTACTGTTGGCCAACCTGTATTCAGTAAAATAAATAATTTTTCCAATGAATCTGATGATGAGATTTTAAAAATTACACGTTCCATAGAGCAGTATTCACAACATCCCATATCTTCTGCTTTATTCAATAATGAGAATAAAGAGGATTATGATTTGTATGTTGTTTCAGATTTTGAAAACATATCCGGTAAGGGTGTTAAAGGTACTGTTAATGGAATACAGTATTTAATTGGAAACAATAAGTTATTGAAGGATAATGGTATTGAAATAAACGATGAAATATTATCCGAATTGGCCAGACAGGAGTCTGATCTTAAAACTAGTGTTCTTGTTGCAAGTGATAACGTTCTTGCCATAGTTTCTGTGGAGGATGCCCTTAAAGACAATAGTGTCAAAGCCATCGATGAACTTCACAAAATGAATATTTCAACATCTCTTGTTAGCGGTGATAATAAAAACACTTCCGAAAAGATTGCTAAAAAAGTTGGAATTAATGATGTTGTATCCGAAGTCTTACCTCAAGGTAAATTGGATTATGTAAAAAAATTACAGAATGAAAAAAAGATTGTTGCCTTTGTTGGAGATGGAATTAATGATGCTCCTTCATTAACAAAGTCTGATGTGGGTATTGCTATTGGAACCGGTACTGATGTTGCCATTGAATCCGGTGATATGATATTGATTAATGGTGACTTGTTGAATGCCGTTGCCGGAATTCAAATAAGCAAGAAAACGATGTCACGAGTCAAGTTGAATTTGTTCTGGGCTTTTGCTTATAATGTGATTTTAATTCCAATAGCTGCAGGTATTTTAATGCCGTGGAACATATTTTTCAGACCAGAGTATAGTGCTTTTGCTATGGCTTTAAGTTCAGTGACTGTTATTACATTGTCTTTATTGTTAAAAGGTTATGTTCCGGAAATCTTAAGGGATGAAAAATGATTCCCTTCTAGCTCTTTTTTTATATGTTTCTTTTTATTATTTCCCTAAGTACTGATGTTGCATAACATCCTTTTGGTATGAAGAATTCTACACTGATTCCTGTATCTATTTCTTCTACATGAGTGTCTTCTATTTTAAATCGAATGCTTCTTCTTACACCGTTGCTTCCAAGTTTTGGTGTTTTTGGACATTCAAATGATTCCTTGTTGATGTTTTCTTCATCTATTACTTTTTGTTCTATTTCGCCTTGTTTTCCTTCAGCTAATGGTACTTTTGTACCTAAAAGTGGTGCTGTTGGATTGAGTTCGAATTTATCCATTTCTTCCTGTATTGTATCTTTGTTTACATCATGGACCCAATGATCTTCCTGATCAATGATAATGTCTCCATCGTAGTACTTGTTTATTCCTATTTTTGCCCTTTCATTTATTATTTTATTAAATAGGAAGGATTCATATGCATTTACAAACATTCTTTTTAGTGGTTTTGGTAGTGATTCTATTGCCCGTATATAATCTTTTTCCTGTAATTCGCCATGTTTGTCTTTTGCTATCATTAATTCTCTTATCATGGATTTTTCATATCTCATGCTTTTTGGCATTAGATTGTATGCTTCTTCTAGTTTTCCTTCATCGTATAATTTTCTTGACTCGTATGGTTGATCATGTTCTTCTGGATTAGGATTTCCAATGTAGGTATCTACTGCCTTTTTAATGTCGCCTTCAACCAGACATTTACCGACAAGGTGTGTTGTACTTCTTACTTCTCCAAAACGTTGGTATCCATAATAGTTTGGAACTCCAGTAATTTTTAAGGATTCCAGTACTTCTTCTGCTATTTCTTTATCATTTTGGGGATCGTTAGTATTTCTTATATTGATCTTGAATTTGTTTCCCCTCAGCTGTCCCATTCGTAGTTTTTTCTGATTTTGTTTTATTTCAAGTACTTGCACATTATGCAGTATTTCATTGAAGTCGGGCAGTTCTTCTGGAGTGATATTACTTATGCATAACCATTGTCTTGTTATTGCAGACCTGTCTTTCATTCCTGCAAATCCTGTTCTTTTTCTACTTATATGTAATTCTCTGGCAATATCTAACACAACATCCAGTGTTGTTCTGCCGTTTTTTTCTATGTGCATCCACGTATTTGGTCCTTCACCGGAAGGTAGTTGTAAAGGTACTTCATCAACAAAGAAATCTTCATTAGACTGACGAATTATACCTCCGGTTCCCTTTGTGTCTGTTATGAATGTATCTGCATTTAACATTTAATCACCCACATCTTAATTTAATTATGAAAATTATAGTAATTTACTAAATTAATTCTTCACCTTTTTAACAACTTAAAATACTTATAAAAGATTAAAACATTAAAATATTACTATGTTAACAAAAAAACATGATTTAATATTATTGGTTAACAATAGTCTTAAATTGATATATTGTTTATCTTTTTTATCTTGTTAAAATCATTGTCAAAAGATATTATATCTGTTAAACCCTCTTTTTCCATAGATAAAATAATTAACCAGTCACTATAGCTGATTGAATAATCATATTTTTTGTATAATTTAATAGCTCTTTTATAGTCATTTTCACTAACAAAAATAATCTTATCCATATTTAATAGAAATGAGATAATCTGTTCTCTTTGTTTATCATAATATGATTTTTTCAGTTTATTAAGTACTTCATTTAATACTATGCTGTTTATTGCTTTGGGAACTTTATCAAGATTTGGATTATTTTTTAAAAGTTTCTTAGCTTTATCATGATTTTTTATTTCATTTTTATTGAACAATGCAATGATAAAACTACTATCAAGAAATATCATCATACTACCTCCTATCATAGGATTTCCATTTTTCTTCTAAACTATCCGTTTTTTGAGGAGATTCAACAATTCCAAGCATATCAGTAAGTTTTACATTACTTTCCTCATTACTTTGGTTACTGTCAATAATCTGCTCTATTTCATCCATGGTTAAATGTTTTTGATCTGATTGTATTTCATATTCTCCCTCAATTACGTCAGCCAAAACATCATCATCATCATTAATTTCTATGTTTAATACTTGTGCAATATCTTTAATGCTTTTGAGAGTACCATTACTTTTTTCCTCATTTAATCCATTTAAAATATAAGTATTAGCCAGTTCTTTTTGTGTAATTCCTAATTCTACACTTTTAAGTTTTAATTGCCTTTGAATATCTAAATCAATCCGTATAGTAGCATCCATGTTATGTCCCTCTCTAATTATTAGTTACATATATTATATATTAATTGTAGATTTTTATACTTTACCACATGAACACATATAAAAAAAATGATAGTAATAGATAATTTAGAAAAACTAACAAGCAAAAAAGATAAATCTATCAGTAACTCTAAAAAACTGACATTATCAAAAAAAATTACGGCAACTGTTGGTAGTACAGTAACATTAAGAGATATTTATGAAATAATTCAACAAAACTGGCAAAATTGTCAGTGTATAAAATTGTCATGATGATATTTTTTTTTAGATTTCGATAATTAGTTCAAGAATGTGTAGAAAATATATATTATGCAGATGATAAAAAAGAATCAACGAGAAGATTTAATACATTAAACAACCGTAAAGAACACTCCAGATAAAAACACTAAAAGTTTCTTAGAGAACTTGGGAAAAAAGTTTGAAAGAAGCATATTTTATTACGATGATCCTTTAATTCCACGAACAAATATAACATTGAACGATACTTCGGAATAACATTATTCAGTTATATTAAACATAAATACAAAACAGTTAAAGGTTTAACCCGGTGGTTAATATTACAAAAAATCAGATGGATTCGACGAAATGTACTCCGTAATTATGAACTTGAAAAAATATCATTAACACTGGCACTACCTGAAAAATTCATAATTTCATGACATGTTTAGACAGTGACGTACGTACTCTCAAATTCTTCTTTAACCTCTCTTATAATATGTTTATAATTTAATTTCTTATAATGCTTTCCATCAGCAGATTTAACATGCATTGTTGTTTCCACAGTACAATTTCTCAAGCAATTAAGCTTTAAAGAAATATCCAACAAAACTTTAAACTGCTTCTTCGAAAGATTACGAATAATACAACTTTGAGTCAAATAAATACAATCATCATCTAACATTATCTAAACTTTATAACTCCCCTATAATTTATACAAAAACATAACAAATGAATTCAAAAAATATAACTTCTTATAAAATAAATATTTTATAATAAATTATGTTATTATCTGAATATAATTATCAGTTTATATTCTTAATATAATGTATTTATATATGAAATTAATACATATCTGATAACTACTATGAAGAGAATCATGATAAGTAATAATGTTATATTATTCAATGATTAATATTTTATAATAAACTATAAAGAATATAAAATTATTAAAAAAGATAATTTATGCCAACACCCAGAAACAGGAAAAAAATATTATCATAAAGTTTAAAAATTAAGATTATAATAATTATATAATATATATCAAAATTTAATGGAGGGATAAAAAATAGCAGATAATACATCCAAGAGTTTGGTTGTTTTATTCATTTTATCATTAATACCTCTTATATTAAGTTTATTCAGACTTGTGAATAATACGTACTTATTTATTGGATTGTTTGCATTATACTTTTAAATAGTTGGAAATGTTTCAACAATGGCAATGAACCCTCTATTAGGAATTAAGGAAGTATTGAGAAAACTTACATCAATTATTCCTTTAGGTTTATTATTTTCAGGGGTTAGTGCAGTATTTATATACTTCATGAAAACAACTGCAAGCAGCATATTGGTTTTCTTATCTATTATTATTATGATTATTGTTTTAATAGCAGCTATAAGAAAACAAAGTACAATAGAAAAAACTGAAAATCCGGAAGAATATACTGAAAAACATATTTTGCGTATAATATATGTTTTAGCAGTATTTTGTGTAATTTCTTATGTGGGAATGGAAGTTCCACCATTTAGTGTTATTCCGTTATGGTTTGGTTTATGCATTCCATTCATATGCTTAATACCTGGATATTTGGCATTGAACATTGTTAATCCATACAAAGATGACATAAGAACTATGGAACGTTTAGGAATAAGTTTTTATATTAGTTTAGTTATTACTTCCCTGATCGGATTAATTTTAGTTCAACTAGAACATTTACTTAATATGAGACACGTTTCATTAGTATTGGTTGTAGTAACACTGATTATATTATTACCTCTTTACTACATAAGAATTAAAGAAAAGAAAACGCATGTTTTGTTCAGTAACAGTACTTTAAACAGAGTATTTGTTTTAATGACTGTTGTTGCCCTTATTGGAGTTATTGCTTCAGGAGTTCTTGTAAGTAGTGGTAGTGTAAACAATGCAACAAACAATCCTGGTTCATTGTTCCAAGGAAATACATCATTTGAGGTTACGGGAATACATGAAACACCGGATGAAAATAATTATTACAACTTTACAGATGGAGATAACCTTAATTTAACAGTTACTATTAAGAACAATGAACATAGAGATATGACTTACAAGTTAAAGATTGATGTTGTCAACGATACAACAAACGAAACATTTAAAGAACAAGAAATAACTGTTAAAGATGGTAAAACAAAAAAAGTTAATCTTAATATTACCATGACAACAGGTAAAAAAGATATTCGTTTCACATTATTGGACGATAATTCCAGGCCCTATAAGTTAAGACATTTATATGTTAATGTAAATGAATATTCAGATTCATATTATTATTAAAAAAAGAAATTTTAGTTGTAGGGAATTCATTTTCCTACAGCATAATATTTTATACCTAATTTTTGCATCAAACTATTTTTAAACTGATTTCTTCCATCAAAAATCATATTCTTTGATACATTTGTTTTAATTCTATTAAAATCAGGACTTCTGAACTCTTTCCATTCAGTTATAATTATTAAAACATCTGAATTTTCAATAGCTGAATATTTGTCATCAAAATAATTAATATTTAAATCTTTGAAGTAAAATTCCTTTGCTATATTCATTGCCTTTGGATCGTATGCATTGATTATTGCACCGGCATCCAATAATTCTTTTATTATGGTTATTGAAGGTGCTTCTCTCATATCATCAGTTTCTGGTTTGAATGCTAAACCCCATATTGCAAAGGTCAGTCCAGACAAATCTTCTCCCATTACTTCTTTAATTTTGTTTGATATGTACTGTTTTTGTTGATTGTTTACTTCTTCTACGCTCTTAAGTAATTGGGGGTTGTATCCTGCATCTGTTGCAGTTTTTATTAATGCTGTTACATCTTTGGGAAAACAACTTCCACCATATCCGCAACCGGGATATAAGAAACTGGATCCGATTCTTGAGTCACTACCCATACCTTTTCTTACATTATCAATGTTTGCTCCAACTTTATCACATATGTTAGCCATTTCATTCATGAATGATATTCTATTTGCTAACATGGAATTAGATGCATATTTAGTCATTTCTGCACTCTTTATGTCCATCACTACCATCCGTTCATGATTCTTTGTAAATGGAGCATATAACTGTGACATCATTTCTGTTGCATAGTCATCATCACTTCCAATGACAACGCGGTCCGGGTGCATGAAATCATTTACAGCATTTCCCTCTTTTAGGAATTCAGGATTTGAAACTACATTTACATTAAATGATTCGTTTCTTTTTGATAATTCTTCCATTATAATCTTTTTTACTTCATCGGCTGTTCCTACAGGGACTGTTGATTTATCAATGACTATCATGTCATGAATCATTGTTTGTCCGATTTGTTGTGCTACCTGTCTTACATACTGTAAATCTGCACTTCCATCTTCACCCATTGGTGTTCCTACAGCAATAAAACATAAATCAGAATTATCCAATCCTTCTTTTAGATCTGTTGTAAAATGTAGGTTTCCTCTTTCATAGTTTCTTTTTATTAGTTCTTCCAAACCCGGTTCGTATATTGGTACTATACCATTTTTTAGAGATTGTATTTTTTCTTCTAAGACGTCCACACAGTATACTTCATTTCCCATGTCTGAAAAACATGTCCCAGTAACTAATCCCACATATCCTGTTCCAATAATCGTTATATTCATATAATTCCCCCATATTATATTATTTTACAAATAATAAATCTTCCATTTTCAAATACTGTTTCTGATGATTGTAATTTTATAGTGTTGAAGTTGTCATCTGTTATTTCTTTTGTAAAATAATATGATGGATAATAACTTCCATTAACAAATCGTACACTTAGTGATTGATAATCTGATGTATTTTGCATAGTTAAACTTTTATCATATACTATATAGCCAATTTGTTCTTCGTTTAATGATTCTGAAGATGATTTTGATAAGGATTTGTTTGTGTAAACATCAAAACTGTAATGTAATGGTATTTCATCTATACTTGAAAGTACTGTTCCAAAGAACAGGTTGTTTGTTAATACTGATTTGTTTCCAACATCCTCATTTTTAAACCAATTTATTACTTCCACTTCATCTGATGTAGGTGGTGCTATATGATATGTAGATAGTTCACTTGTTGAACTATAATTATTGACAGATGAATCATTTATATTCATGAATCCAGACCCCAATGATAAAATAATTATAAGTATAACAAAGATTATTGATGAATTATTATTTTGAGATTCCAGCATTTCAAAAATATTTGAAACAGCATATCCTCCAAGCATGACCATCGGAATAATTAGGTATAACAATAATCTAAACGTATATACAGGAATTCCAAACCAATGCAAATTAGTTATTATGAAAGCTATTAATGCCCAAATTGAAACAAATAAAAATTCCTTATTTTTATAAGAATAATATAAACCTATTATTGCAAAAATCAATGGAATTAAACCTACACATTTAATATATCTTTCCAATCCCATGGCAATTTGACCCATGAAAAGATCAAATGGATTTTCAACTATGGAAACTATTCCAGCCAGTATATGTGATAAGTAGGATGGACTAATAACAAACAACACCACTAAAGTCAACAGTCCAAGCAGGAATATAGGAATAATAATATATACGTAATATTCAACTGCATCAAAACTTTTTAATAGAATTAATTGCACAAACATCAGTACAAATAGCAAAATCATCAAGTAAATGAATGATGAAAAATGTGTTGCCAATGAAAGTAATGACAGAATAGCAGCAAGTATTGAGTAAGTAACACGAGCTTCCGTTGATGCCTTATAATAACAGTATACTGTTAAAGTAAAGAATATCATTGCAAGGGTTTCAGGTATTGGCAATAATAATCTTGTAAACATAAAGCTTGAAATCAAGAGTAAACCTGCAAATAATCCAACTTTTTCATCTTTAATTTTTGATGCAACGAAAGTTACTGTGAAAACATTACACACTGTTAATAATATCTGAAGTACTCTTGCAGAATCCACCAGGTTTAATCTTGTGATTATTGACGTGATTATCAATATTAAATGGAAAAATGGAGGATATCCAATTGTTTTTCCTTCTGGTGCATTCAATAGATAATCCACATTAGTAAAACCATCATGTAAGTATGCCAATGAGTAGCTAATATGTGTATAAATATCCCAACTCAAAGGAAAATTATTTGATAAAGTAATTATCAATGCCAATATGAAAGAAAAAAATACTGGTAAAAGCAAATAATACTTGTTTTTTAAATTAATATTCATAATTTCACCTAATATGCATTTTTATCGTTTAATAATGTAGGTAATGTTTTAATGAAAATTTTTGCATCCAAAAATATATTCCAATTTTCCACATAATAAATGTCATATTCTATTCTTTTAACTATGGAAGTATTTCCCCTATAACCATTAATTTGTGCCCATCCAGTCATTCCAGGACGTACATGGTGTTTTATCATATATTTCGGTACTGATTCTTTGAATTTGTTAACAAGATATGGTCTTTCCGGTCTTGGCCCTATTAAACTCATATCTCCTTTGAGAATGTTATAAAATTGAGGTAATTCATCAATACTGTATTTTCTGATAATTTTTCCAACTTTAGTAATTCTAGGATCATCCTTTTGAGTCCAATGCAAATCATCGATATATTCATTGTCGGAAGACATACTTCTGAACTTATAGATCATGAAAACTTTACCATCGGATCCTACCCTTTCCTGTTTATAGATGATTGGACCTTTTGATGTTAATTTTATGGATATAGCTACTATTAATAATAGTGGTGAAATGATTATTGAAGTGCAAACTACAAATACAATATCAAATAATCTCTTAACCAAATCATTATAAAAAATATCCAATGGCAAGTATCTTGCACTGATTAATGGAATGTTATCCAATAATTCAATATTCGGGTGTGATGTCAAGTACCTATAATAATCAGGAACTATATCTGCCCGTACACCATTTTTTTCACATACCTTCATTAACTTTTCTAATGCTTCATAGTGACGTGGTGCAATACTGATGATTACTCGATCAACTATAGTGTTTGATTCAAAAATTTTCTGTAAATCATCCACTTTTCCAATAATGTCTATTCCTTTAACAGATCCCTCTATATTATCATCCAGATAACCTATTACATGATAACCAAGGTAAGCATTACTGTTTATTGTATCAACTAAATTTTCACCTACTTCGCCGGCTCCTACAATCAATACGTATTTGAGGTTGAATCCCTTTGAACGCATCATTCTTAAAAAGTACCTTACACCCAATCTTTCTATACTAGCAAATACAAGGTTTATTACTAAGAAAAATATTATATAATTTTCAGGAATGGCGATTATCTTAAAAAATGATAAAAAAGATAAAAATAAAAATTCTACGAGATTTGCTTCGGCTATCAAGGATGTTTCACTAAACATTGACTTATTTGTTCTCTGTGGAGTATATAATGAAAACAAATAATAGAGGAATATATAACTAGGAATTAAAAATATGAAAAACAA
>CAZUHM010000073.1:0-12127 GCA_964620575.1 uncultured Methanobacteriaceae archaeon
CATGGTAACGTTCTTCAATTTTTTCACCTAAAAAACCTGTCAAAAGAATAACCTTGTTAACACCAGCACTCTTAAAGTCAAAAATCTGCTTATCCAAAATAGTATAATCTTCCTTAAGTTCTACAAGAGGCTTAGGAATAGTCTCAGTAACTGGTCTGAGCCTCTTACCAAAGCCGCCACATAAAATCATACCGACTGTTTCTTTCATATTAATCACTTAAAAATCATTTATTATTATAAAATATTATCATCTTTACTTTAAATTTATAAACTTTATATTAAATAAAACTTCTCAATAAAAAAAAAATTATAATGTGGTAACATTACAACCATCCTTCTCGACAATGATAGTGTGCTCGGTCTGAGCAACCATACCATCAGTCTTCTCCTTCAAAGCATTATAAGGATAAATGGAACGGGAAGTAATCAGCGGACGCATAACCCTGTTGAGAGAACGGGCATCACAATGCTCAAGCAAATGACGACCTGCAAAAGGAAAATGAGTAAAATCATCACGAATAATCCTTAACAGACGAGTAGAATCCGGCTGCCTTAAAGGCCTGGTTCTAAGATAAGAATAAATGTAACTCTGAGGAATGTCATTCACCATACCAACACCATTAGTAGCAAAAGGTTCAATAGCTACATGATCGCCCTCCTTAAGAACAACTGAACTGCTCTCCGGATAATTAGGAATGGACAAGCCGGCATGCAAATTATACTGCTCAAGACTATGACCGCTGAGATTAACAATAGGATTATAGCCCTTACTGTTCATAGTTTCCTGGACAACACGACCAATCTCCTCAAGACTGACACCATCCCTGATGATACTGATAACATTCTCCAGTGCACTGCTTGAAGCATCAATGATAGCACGACGCTCCTCAATCTCATCCTCACTAACAACAGGATTACCATCATCAAGACGACCGGGCATCTTCAAAGCATTACCATCCTCATCGACAAGATCTCCATTGTCACCCTCAATAATAACAGTAACCGCAGTATCTGAGATATAACCATCAACTTCAGCACCCAAATCTATCTTAACAATATCCCCCTCACAGAATACTGTATCATCACCTGGAGGAGAAGTATAATGAGCCGCAATTTGATTAATAGAAACATTACAAGGGAAAGACAATCCAGCACCAGTACTTTTAATTTCAGATTCAATCCAATCAACCAAATCAATAACTTTCATACCAGCAGTAGCCTTTTTAACAGCCTGTTTACGAACCTTAGCCGCAATCTTACCAGCTTTCTCATATTTTTCCAACATAATTTATCACTAAAATATATATTTATAAATTAAAGTATATAAAACAAAAAAAATATCAGAAAAAACAGTTAAGTAAAAAAAGGGTATGCTAAGAGTAATCCACTTCATGTTCAACCACAGTATTTATCTATGCAAGTCACCTTTGTATTCTTACAATGTTTACTTTTGCACCACATGGATTGTTCGTTTCATCGATTACTAAAGTCAGGCTAATCAACCCAATCGCATCATCTATCACAGCCTAATTATAGCCTATCGTATCGTTTCTATATCAGTGTCACAACTCTCGATGTATGCCAATGAAGAGCATCATGTCTCAATAATGGTGTGTGGAATTTCCTCAGTAAAAAAATATACCGTAAACTGTGCTTTAGCTTACCCAACAAAAAAAAATAATAAATAACATAAAGTAATAGCAGGGCCTAGATTTGAACTAGGGATCTCGGGGTTATGAGCCCCGCGGGATCACCAGACTACCCCACCCTGCTAATTAAAAAAACAACGCTCCTAAACTAAGAACTATATAATAGTATATCAACAAGTAATATATAAATGTTTCGACCAAAAAAAAGGAAAAAAAGAAAAAATTAATCCCTCAACTCTTTCAACTCAGCATCAATACGATTAACCCGTTCCTCAAGATCAGAAACACGAACATCATTATCTGACTTATAAGACTCAAAATCATCCTTCAAAGACTCAAACTTTTCAAGAGCACTATCCAAATCATTATGAGTCACAAGATTCCAATCCTCAATAACCTGCTCACTCTGATTATCAATAAACTGAGAAATCTTCTTAGACATCAAATCAGTCTTAGAAACGTGCTCCTCATCCTCATCCTCATCCTGAACCCTATCCTTAATCTTACCACCGAAATCACTAACCTTCTCGGAAAAATTAGCAACATACGGCTCCTGACCAACACGAGCAGAAAAACCGGCAGCCTGAGTATGCACCCGCTCATAAATAGGATTATTAGTAGACTGCAAATAATAATACAACAAAATCATAATAGCCGCAATTAAAATAATAATAGCAAGCACCGTTGCAGGATCCATAAAAAAAACCTCCTATTCATCTAACAAATTGTTAAGTTCCTTCTCCTTCTTATCCAACTCAAGAGATAACTTACGTAACTTAACAAGCTCATTCTTAACTTCCAACTGCTCAACACGCTCATTAACCTCAGAACTTAACAAACCAACCTTAGCAGAAATATTTGCAGTATTAGTTCTGATTTCACGAAGTTTTTCCTGATCAGCCTCAGATAAGTCAGCAAAACTTTCCTTACGTTGCTTATTTTCCAAATCCTTTTCAACAAGCTCAATCTTCTTAAGTTCAGCCTGCTTCTCAAGTAAAATAACATCATTCCTAGATACATTGCTTTTACGCCACTGAACAGCAATAACAATAACCGCTATTAAAAAAATAACAGCTAAAGCAAGTAGAAATAACTGATCTCCTGTAAAAATTAAATCCATAAATATCATCTCTAATATTTTATTTTCTATAGAAAATAATATGTACACAAATCACTTATAAAGCTTTATAATAAAAAAATTAACAACCTCTTAAATACAAAAATACACAAATATATTATAAAATAAATCCCTACACAAAAAAATATAAAACAGGGGGCATATCCATAAGCCAAACAAAAGTAATGATAATATTAGGAAGTGCATCAGACTACAAAGTTGCACAAAAAGCAGTAAATGTACTTGAAGAAATGAACATAAAATACGACATAAGAGTAGCTTCAGCACATCGAACACCAGAACGAGTAAAAGAAATAATAAAAAACGAAACAGAAAGTGTAGAAGCCATAATCGCAATAGCAGGATTAGCAGCCCATCTACCTGGAGTAGTGGCATCACACACAACAAAACCAGTAATAGCAGTCCCGGTAGACGTTAAACTAGGAGGAATAGACTCACTACTATCATCAACAGAAATGCAACTGGGAACACCAGTAGCAACCATGGGAATAGACAGAGGAGACAACGCAGCATGGCTCGCATGCCAAATAATAGCATGCAACGACGAAAAACTAAGAAACATACTAAAAGAAAAACGACAAGCATACAACGCAAAAATACAGAAATCAGAAGAAGAACTCATAGAAAAAATAGCAGGCAAAAACTACCAGAGAACAGAAAAAACAACAACAAACACCACCACAACAAACAAAACAGTGAACCTGGACCCGACAACAAGAATACTAATCATATCAGGAAACTACTCCAACATGGAAACAGTACGAAAAATAAAGGAAACACTGAACACACTGAAAATAAAAAGCGAATACAAAGTAATATCCGCAACAAGAAGTCCTGAAAAACTAGAACAATACGTCAAAGAAGTGGATGAAAAAATTGACCTTTACATTGCAGTTTCAAGCCTGTCCACAATACTCACCGGAGCCATAGTCTCCCACACAACAAAACCGGTAATAGGAGTACCATGTACAACCAGCCTATTAGGAATAGATTCCCTGCTAAGCATGATAGAAATGCCACCGGGCGTACCGACAGCAACAATGGGAGTGGATGCAGGAGAAAACGCCGCATTATTCGCAGCAAGAATCTTCTCTACATATAACGAAAAAACAAAAAACGAACTAATAAAATACATGAAAACACTACACCGAAACGTGTACTATGAATAGAAAGGTGAAAATATGTCCCGACTAATAGAAGAAATAGATGATGAAATAATAGAAATAAAAGAAGAAATATCAACAGAATACGAAATCACCAAAATACTGAAAAAACATCCCCACGACACCCTAATATTCACCAACATAAAAGACAGCGACATGAACATCATATCAGGTATCTGCAACACAAGACAAAAAATAGCAAAGTCCATAGGTACAACGGTAGATAAAATTACGGAAAATATCATAGAAGCAACAAATAATCCAACCAAGATAAATAATATTAAAAACTATGATGAAATCTACCCAAATAATGAAGAAGCAAATTTAGATAAGATACCTATCCTAAAACACTATCCTAAAGATAAAGGAAAATATATCACGGCAGGAATAATCATTGCAAAAGACCCTGATACAAAACAGACAAACGCATCCATCCACAGAATGCTAGTAAATTCAGAAAACGAATTAGGAATAAGAATCGTACCAAGACAACTATACACCTACTACAAAAGAGCCGAAGAATTAGGACAACCACTGGAAATTGCTATTGCAATAGGATTAAGCCCTTCAACACTACTGGCAAGTACAACAAGTATCCCAATAAGTGAAAACGAATTGGAAGTAGCCAACACATTCAAGAATGGAGAATTAAATCTAGTAAAATGTGAAAGTGTAGATATAGAAGCACCAGAATGTGAAATATTACTCGAAGGAAAAATACTACCCAACGAAAGAAAAAGTGAAGGTCCTTTCGTAGATCTTACAGACACATATGATAAAATCAGGGACGAACCTATAATAAAACTGTCAAAAATGCATTATAAGGACAATCCATACTACCATGCAATTCTTCCTGCAGGAAACGAACACAAACTACTTCAAGGCTTACCACAAGAGCCAAGAATTTACAATAGTGTTAAAAACACACTACCTACTGTCCAGAATGTGGTTCTTACAGAAGGAGGCTGCTGCTGGTTACATGCTGTTGTCTCTATCAAAAAACAAACTGAAGGTGACGCCAAGAATGTCATGATGGCAGCATTATCCGCCCATCCATCATTAAAACATTGCGTAATTGTTGATGAGGACATTAACATCTTTGATCCGGTCGATGTTGAATATGCTATAGCTACCAGAGTAAAAGGTGACGATGATATAATAATTATTCCAAAAGCAAGAGGTTCATCATTGGATCCTGTAGCAGAAATTGACGGAACTACAACAAAAATAGGCGTGGACGCTACCAAATCTTTCCATAACCTTGATGACTATGAAAGAGTTAGTTTCACGTTAGATATTTAATTTTTTTTATAAAAATTCTGGAATGAGTGTTGCTTAAACTCACAACACTCATTTTAAAGTAGAATTTTGATTGATTTAAAATCTAGAAAGAAAACCATTTTTCGTTTTTCGAAAAATTTTAATTCTTCTGCTATTTTAATTTCATCTACTGTTTTTTTTTGTTTTGTTACTGTTACATTTTTTTTAATTGAGAAAAATTATTGGTCAACTCAATTAATAGGAACAGCATTTTTTTGAATTGAAAAAATATCTTTGAATTATTCACATGAATAGTTTCATTACCAATATTAACTACTTTTATACATATTACTCATTGAATTCCGTTAATGAGTCTATGAATTATTCGCATCAATTTTTCCAATGAATAATATTTTTCTACTGTTAAAAAAATTGTAATTTGACTAAACTTCTGAATAGAAATTCAAAAGGGTTTAGGAAAATATATGAATATTTCATTTACATGATTCCTTTCGATGATACCTAAATTTACAATTAATTATTTTAGCACTTGAAATATAAATTTCAAACCTTTTTTTTTATTTTTTAGTAGAAAAATATTTTTGGATTAGTTTTATGTAAAAATATATATTTTTCACATTTTTCTCTTAATTAGTTTAAAATATCTCTTGAACCGTGCTTTAATGCACAATTAATATTTTGATATAGGATATATTAATATGTTTCTATAAAATAGATGTAATAATTAAAAAAAATAAAATAGGAATGAGTGAAAATATTAAATATACTATATCCTCATGAATTGAAACAAATAATTAAGAAATTATTTGGTTAGTTATTGTATTATGGGTTTTATTTTGGTTAAATATTCAATGATTCAAATATAATCTATTTAGAAACTATCTTATTACTCTATTGAAAATAGAGTTTAATGGAATTCATTCTTGATGATTCTATGTAAAATTCTATGATTTTTTTACAGAGCAATCCCCCATTTTCCCATGGGTTCGAATGCTTCCCCTCTTAGAAGTACCAACGCTTGAGATGCTCATATGAGCTTCAATGTCTTTGACAATGCAATCCCCCGTTCTCCCCAGGTTCACATAACTAAATTATTTAATTTTAGATAATACACTTGATTATAATAATTAATATACTTGATGATTCATTTTTTATGAATCCTTTACTCTAAAGAGGTTATGATAATTTTACTGAACTAATTCAACAAAACATTTGTATTATGAAAAACTTTTAAATCCATTGTACTTCTTATAAGATTTAAAATACATTCTATCAAAAGCTAAACTCTTTTAGTTACTCTATTGAAAATAGAGTTTAATGGGTTTCATATGAATGATTCTTAGCAAACATTCATAGCTATTTACTAAGCTATCCCTCACACCCCGTGAGTTTTGAGGTTCCGCACTCTTCTAATCCCGAAGATCCTTGGACTTCTTTTTAAAAGATTCTTTGTCATGCAAAGCTATCCCCCATGTCCCCTAGGTTGGTTAAGACTTCTAGGTTTAGTAAAGTAGTTTGATTAAATAATTACATTGTTTTCATTGCTTCATTTAATATGTTTTTTGCTGCGTTGACGTCCCTGTCATGTATTGTGTGACATTTTGGACATTCCCATTTTCTTACATCAATTGTTATGTCTTTGTATCTGTAACCACAGTTGCTACATAGTTGTGTGGATGGGAAGTTTTTTCTTACTTGTATGAATGTTTTTCCGTAAAATTCACATTTGTATTTTATCATTCGAACTAATTTATGCCAGTTTGCATGAAATATTCCTCTGCTGTATCTAGGGTCTTTTTTCATTTCTTGAATATCTAGAGTTTCCATTGCTATTACATCATATTCCTTTACTAGTCTTGTACTTAGTTTATGGTAGTAATCGTTTATGATGTTTTTTCTATGAGCGTGTTTTCTATTTATTTCATCTACTGTCTGTAGATAATTGTTACTGTTGTATTGTTTGGCGGATAATTGAACTTCAAAATCGTCTATATCTTTTAATACTTGAGAGATATCTGGAGGATCTATTTTTTCTCCGTTGGATAATATTACTAGGTGATTTAGACCCATGTCTATTCCAATTTTTTTATTGGTTTTTTTGAAAGGTTTTATTTCACCTGATCGTATAGTTACTAGCATAAACCAGTTTTTGTTTTGATATATGACTCTGTAGGAAATTACCTTTTGGTATGAAATGGTTTTTCCAATATGTAATTTTAGTTTTCCATATTTTCCGAAGAGTACTACGTTATCTTTTAACTCAAATTCTGGTTGGTCGTTTAGTAGAAATGATTTTACTCTAACTTTATCGTCTCGTAATTTCAAATGTTCAGGATTTTTATTATGTGAAATTGATTTTAATACGTTACTTAATACATCTTTTCTTGTTGATGGATCTAATTTTCTGATGGAATCGTATTTTTCTATACAGTCTTCCATTATTTCGTTTAGATAATTTTTTTTGTTGGTTATTTTTTTTTCTTGTATGTCAATTTTATATTGTTTTAGTAGGGAATTGAATAAGAATTGACATGCATCTAAAGTTATTTCAAATTGTTCTACTTGTCTTTTTTTTGGATATATTCTGCATTTATAAGTTAAAGGATGAAAATTCATATCTTAACTTTACTAACCTCCGACTTGATTAATTTTTTACTTATGTGTTTAATATGGTGACATTAGTCATGATTAATTTTTTTCCAATAATATTTTATTATTTTTGAAAAATGTTTAATACTTTTCATGTCACAATCAATAATTTATAATCCCTACTATATAAAGGTTTTGTAAAAAAATGGAAAAATTATAGAATAAATATTAAAAAAATATAAATTTTATAAAAAATAGTGAAAATATTGAAAAAAAAATAAAAAAAGTTATAGGTCGATATTGATAAATTTAGCAACGTCCGAATCCCTAATGAATAGATTAGTAGAGTTATTATCTTTATCTTCTAAAAAGATTTTAATCATCGAAGATGAATATGAAGCATTAAACACCAAACCTTCACTTGAATCATTCAACAATAAATAATCAACTGTTACATTATCCACACAAATCGGATAAGAACCATTAGTAATAATACCCCCCGTTTGTGCAACTTTGGTATCATTCACATATACAGACATTATCTTTCCAGGATATGACTGAGTTAAAATTTGAGAACCAATATTAACCGTAGTAGAATTCAATATACCTAATTTTGTCTCATTACCATCAGCTTCAATTTTAGAAAGCTCATCATTGTGGAAATTACGAATCAGATAAGAATTCTCAAAAGTACTTCTCAAATCACTGTCTCGAATTACCATATCCAGTTTAAGATCCAATGTTTCCCTAGCAGATTCTGGAACTCTAATAAAATCATTATCATTGTTAACTACTTGTTCCAACTGATAACTAGTTTCGCCAATATGAATAATATCACCATACTGTGCCTGCAATGTATTCAATGCCGAATTAGGAAGTCGAATTAACTGTTCCTCATTTTCCAAAGCACTTTCAACTACATACGGACCTCTAACATCTACACTACTTCTAGGTTCAGAAACTGTGGAAATAACCAGATTCTTAGTTGCAGGTTCAATAGAAATCTCATTAGACGAAATGTTAACAGAACCCAATAATGTTGCAACAATTGTCAATATAATAATGATAGAAATAACAACCGGAAAATGCATATGAATAAAAGATTTAACAATCTGTAAAGTAGAAACTTTAGTCTGTTTATAAACCTTTATCGACATTCTAATAATCTTAAACAGATAATAGAATGAAATGATAAGACCTAACAATATAATAATTGCAGATATGACAGTACCCATAAATTTAATGAAGAATAAACCGAATAATCCAAAAGTTACCAAAGACAATCCCATTATTTCCATCCTAATTGCATTACCAAGATCATCCACCATTGTTAATCTACCATAGGTTACTGCACGATCCACAATAGTTCGAACTACTTCATTAGCCATAATATTTAATTCTTTCAATGTAGACATTTCATGAACAATATTACCAATATCCACTTCCTGAATTCTCATACCCTGTGCATCAGCATCCAATACTATACCAATATCCACACCATAATCATGTTCCAAATCAATAGCATCCAAGAAACTCTTTATGGCAGCAAATTGACCACTTAATGGCTGGTCAAAATTTAGTTCAGGGAAAAAGAATTGAAGTAAAGGCTTTGCTGTTAATTCTGTAACTCTACCAGCTTCTCTTTTAAACTTAGTTTTAGTAATATCAGCCTGATCATCAATAATTGGTTGAATAATAGCTTCAACTTGGTATTGGTTGATTTCTGAAAGATCAGCATCTAAGAATAGCACAATATCATTAGAAACTTTTTTAAGTCCTGTTTTCATCGCAGAACCTTTACCCTTATTTTTATTATGCTTAAGTAATATTACATCATCATACTGTGATGCTAACTCATAAGTTTTATCTTCTGAACCATCATCTACAACTATGATTTCAGTTATATTACTCACTTTCTTAACTGTATCAATAACATGTGCAATTGATTTTTCTTCATTAAATGCTGGTATAACAACACTTACCCTCTTATCCATTTTTGAATTATTATTGAATAAGAAAAATGATAATATAAAAATCAATATTACTGGCAATAGCTGAAACATGAAATTCTCCCTTATAAATAATAAAATTCTCTATTAATAAGAAGATATATCAATCATAATATAAAATATTTATTTAAAAAAGAGAATAAAATTGTAAAAAAATAAACTGTTTAAAAAAATATTAGTACTGCTTACATAAAGTTCAGTAAGGCTTAATAATATAATAATAAGACATACAACTAACTGAATAATTATAATGAATAAAAATAATAAAGATAACGAAAATGTAACCTAAATCATATAGATTATATCAAGAGTCATGTTCATAAAACATATATAGTATTTAGAGCATATATTTAAATATAATACAATTAAGGATACAAGAAATATTGAGGTAAAAAATATGGATTATATACCAATACTCGGAATTATTTTAGTTGGATTTGTTATAGTTACTATAGTAGGTCACATATTAGGACGTTCAATGGATTAAATTAGTTCTAATATTTTCTTTTTTTCATTAAACTTTTTATAAAAATACTTAAAACAAGCTTATTTTTTTGATAATAACATTAAAACGGATTTGGAGGGATTCGAACCCTCGGTTTTCAGATTAGGAGTCTGACGCCCTATCCAGGCTAGGCTACAAACCCATTTAAAACTAATTGATTATGATAATAAACATTACAAAAATAGTCATTAGTAAAAATAGCGGACCTGGTGGGAATTGAACCCACGGTCTCTGGATTAGAAGTCCAGCGCCCTATCCAGGCTAGGCTACAGGCCCGTGTAATTATCTTACTATTAATATGTTATATTTGTTATCATTATTATACTTTATGGTTTATAATGTTTTAATATTAAGTTTATTTGTCAGAATTATGTTTTTCGTTGCAAGTATAAATTATAATATATATTATTATGTAATTTCTATTTTTTAGATTCTATATTAACATTTGTCAATGAAATATCTCTTAAAATAGTTATAGTTTAAAAATTAATAAAAAAAAGTATAATTGTAAATGAAAAAAAGGTTTGTGAGAATATCTTTCTCAACCATTTTAATCAATAGACCTGTTGTCTTAATTGTCTTATATTTATTATCGCTACCTAAAGAAAGAATAAGAGGTTAATCTTATTGACTTTCATTTATTGGTAATCCATTATTAGGATTGTCAACATCTGGAGTTTCTGGTCCTTGATAATTTCCATTCTTATCTATGTAATGCCATGCTCCGCTATCTACATTTACATAGAAAGTTCCTGCGAAATTCTTACTTTGATCATATGCTGGTACTTGGTATTCATTGTTTACCAATTTTGCATTATCAACATCTAATGTTAAAATACTTGAATCAATATTTGGTTCTAATATTGAGCGAATTGTTGATTTTACTTGATCAGATATTGTTTCAGATGTTTGAGTATCATCAGTATTTGTGGAAGTTGGTTGTTGATCTCCACCGTTATCGGTTGATCCACCATTATCGGTTGATCCACCATTATCAGTTGTTCCGGCATTATTATTTGAACCACCGTTATTGTTTGAACCACTGTTATCTGTTGATCCAGCATTATCAGTTGTTCCTGTGTTGTCAGATGAACCACTATTTGAATCTGATGATCCACTGCTTCCACTGGATGGTACTGTGATTGTATCTCCTGATCCTATGAGTGAAGTACTTTGAGATGTTGAACCTGCTTGTGTACTTTGACTTCCAGAAGTATCTTGTGAGTTAGATTGTGCATCTGATTGGGCTTGTGCATCAGCTTGTTTTTTTGCTTGTGCATCAGCCTGTTGTTGTGCTTGTGCTTGAGCTTGTGCATCAGCTTTTTGTTGTGCTTCAGCTTTTGCTTGTGCATCTTGTTGTGTTTCAGGTGCAGATAATACCTCTGTTACAGGGGATTCTTCTTCTGTACTTACACTTGAGAGAGGATTTAGTACATCCTGTCCAGTATTTATTTGATAGGTAGCTGCTACAATTCCTATAAGAGCTACTATTAAGACGGACAATATGATTTTCTTATCCATCATTTCACCTTATATTATATATGTTTTGTTAGCAGATTTTTAACATTAAGTATTATAGTACTTAATATTTTATATATAATAGATATTTGTTTTTATTTAATATATAATATTTGTTAATCTTTTAGATTGTATTCAGGTATTGCTTTTGTTTTTGTTATGTCTGTTATTATTGTTCTTGTTTTGCGTTTTTCTGGGTTTTCTACTTGGTTTAGGAGTTCTTCTGCGTATGTTATTGCATTTTTGTATTTGGTTATTGTTGTTTTTAGGTCGTC
>CAZUHM010000074.1:0-12038 GCA_964620575.1 uncultured Methanobacteriaceae archaeon
CATTGGAACTTATGACCCAAGAATCCCCTTCTTCTACAAGAAGGGGAGGTTCAAAGTAGTTCTATGGCAATAGATGTTCATCTTAAATTCATAAATATAAGATAAGTGGACTCGTTAAAAATAGTTAAATCTAGCGAACTTTAAACTACTTAAATGAGATTATTAACGAAATATTTCATACTTTCAGGAATACCTATTGACAATACAATATTATTATAATTATATACATTACTTGGTTTCATCATCAGTCTGGTTCTTGGAATCTACATAGTATTCAAATATTTATGCAAATAACCAATTAAATAAGAATAGTTCTATAATTTTATCAGAACTATTATTCCATTTTTTCATTTTACCTTAAATTACTGAATAATTAACAATTTAAATCATTTATTCATAAAAAATTAAGAATAAGATTAGTTTTACTTGTTTAATTCAAAAAAGTTATATATTTATTAAAATAAAGTAATTATATTAAAACATTGGAAAATAGTAATTTTTTAATCATAATTTCAGCTAACCACTTAACTATTTCTATTTTTCTACCGACATACTTTTCGGTTTACATAAAAAAATTTCAAAGCTCTAATTTTATTGAACGGAGTGTAACTGATGCTTAAAAGAAAGATGCTAAGAGACATTTTAGATTATAGGGTTCAATTCATATCCATTTTTTTGATGGCATTTATAGGAGTATTAGTATTTACCGGAATGTATGTGGACACAGCCAGTTTCGAAACAAGTATCGATGACTATTATGAAGAGACCAATCTGGCCGACGGTTGGATATACTCCAATTATCTGGTTGATGAATTTGAAGACATAGTCTATCACTTAGGTGCAACCAATCAATTGGAAAGGCAGTTGGTAATTGATTCACGAGCAATACTTGATAACAGTCCTGATATTAAGCTTCATTTCGTTGAAAACAATACAATATCTAAATTCTACCTTATCGAAGGAAAACCCTTGGATATCAGTGATTCTGAAGGGGTCTGGCTGGATAAAAGTTTTGCAGATGCTAAAAATCTGAAAATTGGGGATGAAATCTCATTTGAAAGTAACGGCACCCAAATCAAGAAAACAATCAGAGGGCTTGGTTATTCGCCGGAATACGTTTATAATTCACCGGTAGCAACAACAGTACCTGATCCTAGTTCCACAGGTTTTGCCTACATGTCACATAAGGCATTTCCATCAGATAACATAACATACAATGTTCTCAACGTCAAATTTGATGGAACACCGGAAACCTATCTGAAATTATTGGATTATCGTTTAAGTGGATATTATTCATTGTTTTTACAAAGATCCAACCATTACAGTGTGGACGTTGTAGCAGAATCAATCAGTCAACAAAATTCCTTAACAGGAGTATTTCCACTGATTTTCATAGTCGTTTCAATGTTGATGCTTCTGACAACCATGAAAAGAATCATCTCACATCAAAGAACACAGATAGGTATACTTAAAGCTAACGGATTTCAAAATTACAGGATAAATTTACATTACCTGTCATATGGTTTCATATTTGTAACAGCAGGATCCATACTGGGCGCATTGATAGGACCAACCCTCTTTCACATGATTGCCAATCCGTCAAGGATATTCTATTTCAAATTCCCTTATTGGCATTCTGTAGGATTGTTACCTTCACTACTCATAGTCTGTCTAATGGGAGCAATATCACTCATAGTACCATATTATTCAATGGAACAAATTATAAGTGAATCTCCATCCGTTACAATAAAACCGAAAGCTCCTAAATCATCAGATTCCAAATTTGTTGAAAAATTCAAGTTCTGGAAAAAGCTTTCATTCACTGTCCGATGGAATTACAGGAATGTTAAAACAAATAAATTCCGGGTAATAATGACAGTATGTGGTGTAATAGGATGTACAGTACTTTTAATATCTGGATTTGGATTATATGAACAGATGGATGAATCAAAAGACTGGTATTTTAATGATATCAATCACTTTGAATCCAAAATAATTATTGAAGATAATCTTAACATATCTCAAATAAATTCCATAGCCCAAAAGGTGGATGGTGTTCCAATAACGGAACTGTCAATGGAGGTATTCAATAACAAAACGGCAATGGCGTCGCTATTGGCAATGGATAATACAAATCTGATAACGATGACTGATGACAATCATGAAAAAATAGAAATTTCCGACAATGAAGTGTCCATTTCAAAGAGAATGGCAGAAATAATGGGCATAAAAGTTGGTGACACACTGGATTGTCGTGTAGTAGGTTCAGATAAGAATGTTAAAATCAAAATCGATAAAATGCATTCAAGCCCATTTTCTCAGGGACTGGTCATGTCACCTGCGAAGTTAAAGCAATTAGGCTTAAATTATAATCCTACCAGCATAGTAACTTCACAGCACGTAACTGAAAAATATGATGGAACATCAGTAATCTATTTAAATGACATGATAACAGGTTGGGATAAGATGGAAGAAACATCAATGATGATAATATTTGCATTAATCTTCTTTGCAGTTATTTTGGCATTGGTGGTTCTTTATAATTTGAATGTCATGTACTATACGGAAATGAAAAAGGATATGGCAACACTCAAGGTTTTCGGTTTCAAAAGTGAATATTTAACAAACTTACTGTCAACACAAAGTATGTATTTAACAGTATTCGGATTCTTACTGGGAATTCCTATTGCTTACTTTGTTTTGTCAATAGTGCTACCGGCATTTGGGGATAATTTCTATATGTTACCTTCAATATCTCTTAAAAATCTTGCCATTACATTCATAATAATAATGTCAACATCACTAATCATGAACATGTTCTTTTCACACAAAATTAAGGATATGGACATGGCAGATTCAATCAAGAGCTTAGAAAGATAAGGATAGTTATGATTAATTAGTAATATTTCAGGAAAAATGGACAATATTCTAATAAAAGGATTGTACAATTGTAAGAGGGAAACGTTAATGAATACTATAATCGAATTTAAAAATGTTAATAAGATTTATGAATTTGGAAAAACCTTTTTAAAAGCTGCAGATGATGTAAATTTTAAGATCAATCAGGGTGAATTTGTAGTTATACTAGGACCGTCAGGTGCCGGAAAATCCACTATTTTAAATCTTTTAGGTGGACTTGACACAGTAACATCTGGTGAAATAATCGTTAATGGGGATCATATAGAATTATTTGACGAATATCAGCTAACAAAGTATAGATCCAGTAGTGTTGGTTTTGTCTTTCAATTTTATAATTTAATTCCCAACTTAACTGCCAGGGAAAATATAGAACTGATGAAGGAAATAGTGGATTTTGACATTGATGGTTTGGAATTGTTGGACAGTGTCGGTCTTAAAGATCATGCCAATTCATTTCCATCACAATTGTCTGGTGGAGAACAGCAGAGAGTATCAATAGCACGTGCTCTTGCTAAAAAACCAGTTCTACTGTTATGTGATGAGCCAACAGGTGCACTTGACTCAAAAAACGCTGTTATGATTTTAAATTTGCTTCAGGAAATGACCAACAATCTTAACACTACTGTCATTGTAGTAACACATAATACAATTCTTTCAAAAGCTGCAGATAAGACTATTGAGATTAAAGATGGTAATATTGAAAATATTATAGTAAATTTAATGCCAAAAAAGGTTACCGAACTTAATCTGTAATCTGAATCTCTTCTTTTTTGTGATATGTAAAATCATATCCTGCGAATTTAGTAAAATTGGGAAATATCATATTGAACTTTCTAATTTAACTTATAATAATTTTTTCAATTATATCTATTGGTTTTACATGAACGTTTTTTTGTTATCTTTGATTTCCAATGTCCAATAGTATCTTTTTGTCATTTTTGAAATTTTCCATATACTAACTATAGTGAATTGCAATAATATTAAATAACAGTTTTCTTATGGGTTTTACTAAAAATATGGATGGTGATTATATGGCATTATTTGGAAAAAGCAAAGAAGAAAAAGCACAGGAAGTTGAAATGAACATCAGGACAAACAACAGCTGGTTTTCGGAAGGAATTCCTAAAGCCATTGTAAGAAACATACCTAACGGAGGAACTGGAAAAACCTTTGAATATTTTAAAGCAAGAGGTTGTGATTATATTTATCCATGTATCCAAATTAAAGATTGTATTAGGATTGTAGAGACAGACTAAACCTTTGAGATACAAACTAAAACACGCGGATTTAAAATAGTGCCTAAAACCCAGGTTATAGAAATACAATATTTCGATTAATTAAAATGAAACATTACATGGGAAATTATTCCATTATCCTCCTTGAATAAGTTAAGACAATTGCCGTGGTTAACGCTTCATATTTTGGATTACCAGATTGAGCTTTTGTAATTGGAGTAAATGTTAAAAAACAGCTCTATTACATCAGTTCATCAACAGTATATTCACTTAACTTTGATACATTGTAATGGCTGACTATTCCAATTTCATAGTCTTTGATTTTAAACAGATTCAATTTCAAATTATTTTCATCATTTTTTAGTTTATTTGTTTTGTCAATGATTATTTCGAAGCTGTTCAGTTTCAAGTTCATTCCAAGACCGGTGTATTTCATGTAACTTTCCTTTAAAACCCAATATTTGAAAAATTCATGGGACGGATTGTCTGATTTCATAATGGAAACATATTCATTATTGAAGAAATAATGTCGGCCTATGTTTAAATCAATTTCAGAGTCAATATATTCAATGTCTACTCCAACTTCCATATCAGATATTGCACACAATACCATATTACCTGAATGGCTTAAATTAAAATAAATGTTATCATGATTAGATATATATGCTTTACCATATTTTACGGTTTTAAAAAGGGGATCTATAATATTTTCCTCGGATAATAATTTTTTTAAGAGAAGAAACGCTCCACAACTAAGCTTTTTATCCTTCTCAAATCTATATGAATCAATTTTATCCCGACGATCTTTAGAAACTAAGGTATAAGTCTTCTTCAAATCAAGATTTTCTATGTTACAATAAGCTAATTTAATCATTTTATCATTACATTTAATTTTTTTTTACATTGATTATTTTGAAACATGTTAATAATTATATAATCAAAGCAATTATGGATTTTCAATCATTCTTAACTAGAAATATGAGATTTTGATATATAAAATTTATTATTTATCTTGCTATCAGGAAATTCTGTTGATAACAACAAAGTTTAATATAATAGGATATTTAATAGTTCTGTCTTTTATATTGTACTTGAATTTCTAATTTTTCTGTTTTTACCAAAATTTTTAGTTGAAATGATGTATTTTTATATTTTTTCATTTCTATTAAAGTCTTTTTATTGTTAAATTATTGTATTTGATTGTCTAATTAGAAAAAGCTAGTTTTAAACACAAATTGATATAATTCGTAATAAGAATAATTAAACGCTTCTATTTTTATCTTTTTTCTCTGTTCAATACAGATACATTCCTTTGAATAAAAATAATAAGGAATTTCTTACAAATAGATATAACATGAACATAAATTATAAACTTGAAGGCGAAGGTAAAACAATAGTTTTCATACACGGATTATCTGATAACCTGCTTTACTGGCAACCCTTAGTAAACAGTATTAAAAATCATTACCAGATACTACAATATGACCTTAGGGGGCATGGATTATCTGAATGGAAAAATGAAAAAATAAGCATGAGTACCTATGTTGATGATTTGCTTTTTCTTTTAAATAAATTGGAAATAAAGTCCGCCAATTTTGTTGGCTTTTCTTTAGGTAGTGCGATAGCACTTGATTTTGCAATCAAATATCCTCAAAGAGTATCATCATTGGTTTTAATTTCTAGTTTTTTCAAAGTTGACCAACATTTAAGCGTAGTTTTCAACACTTTAAAACAGTCACTTGAAAAAGGTTTTCCAGAGTTTTTTGAAACGATAATTCCAATGGTTTTATGTCCTGAAGTAATTAGAGAAAACAGGGATGAATTGAACATGCTGAAATGTGTTGCTTCAGAAACAGCTAATCTTCAGGCATACATTGAGGCAGTTGATGTATGCTTAAGTTTCAATGTTGAAGATAAATTACAGTACATCGATATTCCCACATTAATTATTGCAGCTAAATATGATGACTTGACATTACAGTCAATGCAGGAAGAATTACATGATAAAATCAGAAATTCTAAAATGACAGTATTTGATAATGTAAAACACAACATACTTATTGGTGAAAACATTGAAAAGTTATCTGATATGTTAATAAAATTCCATAACTCATTGAGATAAAGTAAGAAAAAAAGATATAAAAAGGGGTATGTTTTTCATTCTTTTGCATATTTTTTGAAGTAGTATGCCAGTATGGCTCCTGCAATGTTTTGCCAGATGGAGTATAAAGCCCCTGGAACAGTAGCCATTTGATAGTGAGAGAAGTGTGTTTTAGCAAGACTGGTCGATAATCCCGAATTCTGGAAGGCTAATTCAATTGTTATTGTAATTATCTGTTTCCATTCTAGTCCTGCTAGGTATCCAATTATCATTCCCAACAGTATTCCCAGACAATACTGTACTATGATAACTAATAGAATTATCCATGATGCAGTGAATATTGAATTTATATTGGTACTGAGAACTCCACCTACTATCAGACAAATGATTAATGAGGATATTGCAGGTAAATATTCCTTTAATTTCTTGGTAATCTTTGGAAACTTGTAGTTAAGTATAATTCCCAGGATTAATGGAATAATTACTATCTGTATGATGGAAATTAACATATTCACAGTATCAAATCTAATATTGTTTCCAATTAAGAGAAATGTAATCATTGGAGTTACAAGAGGAGAAATTATAGTTGAAATTGTTGTCAATGATACAGATAATGCTAAATCTCCTTTAGCTAGAAATGTGATAACATCAGATGCTGTTCCTCCAGGTACTGTTCCAACTAATATTAGGCCCACTGTTAATGCCATGTCCAAGTTAAAAAGATTTGCTAAAAGTAATGCTAATAGTGGCATTATCGTGTATTGTGTCACTAATCCTAGTAATATTTCCTTAGGCTTTTTAAAAACTTCCACAAAATTATCCAATTTAACGGTTGTTCCCATAGCAAATAATATAATACTTAACAGAATATTAATAACAAGTACTCCATTAATAGTGTCCATTACCCATGCGAATATATTCTGATTCATTATCGTCAAGGCAATAAAAAGTAATAGAAGTATCAAATAATACTCTTCAATTAGTTTAAAAATTCTTTTCATAATAATAATTTATTAATACAGTTTATAATTAATTTGTGGTAGTCCTGAAGGAAAGTGACAGGATTTTGTTAAAATATTTTGATTTTATTGTTCTGTGTTTAAAATATTAAGAAATTGTATTTAATTAAACTTTAGCACAATTATGTGGTAGGTCACATTTTTAATACTAAGCAGAAAGCATAGAAATATACCACTTTGCAAAAGTATTCTTAATGTCTTTGTATTTTATATATTCTTTGGATTATAGCATAGAATAATTAATTGTCCGGAATTCAATGGGATTGAATTCCAGATTACATTTATTGGTGGGGGAGATATGCAATTTTCTTATATTTCCACAATTCTTAAATAATTTGTCTGTCTTGTTTTACCCAATGGAAAACCTCCAGTAACTACTATTAAATCACCCTTTTTTAAATTAAATTCTTTTTCAGCTATTTTTCTGGAAGTTTCCACCATTTCATCAGTATTTTCATATATGTTGGTTGTAACAGGTTTAACCCCGAAATTTAACACGACCTTCTCAGCAATATGGTTTGACGGACAACAGGCCAGTATTGTTGAGTTTGGTCTTAAGTTACTTATTTTACGTGCCGTAAAACCAGTCATAGTGGTTGTAACTATTAACTTAATATCAGAGTATTCCACAGCATCCGCAACCAATTTGGCAATGGTATCACTGGTACCTATTGTTCCCTTGTATGCGACATGTTTTGAATAGTCAATGGTTGATTCAACATATTCACATATACGATTCATTATGTTAACAGATTGTATTGGGTATTTTCCGACAGTAGTTTCTCCAGAAAGCATCACACAATCCGTTCCATCCAGTATTGCATTTGCTATGTCAGATACTTCCGCCCTGGTAGGTCTAGGATTTTCATACATGGATGCTAACATTTCGGTTGCAACAATAGCAAACTTCCCTTTCTCCCGACATTTTCTTATGATTCTTTTTTGTAACATCGGAAGTTCTTCCATAGGAACATCCACACCCAAGTCTCCACGAGCTACCATAATTCCATCGGATTCATTTATTATGTTGTCAAGGTTTTCAATGCCCTTACGACTTTCAATCTTTGAAATAATCAGAGCATGTCCTCCAGCTTTTTCAATAATTTCACGGGCCTCAAGAACATCTTCTTTGGTATTTACAAAGGATAATGCCAGATAATCACATGCATGTTGTGCTGCAAAGATAATGTCTCTTTTATCAATTTCACTCATGAAATTCAGTTTAAGATCAACTCCTGGAACATTTATGGTCTTATTGTTTTTAATTTCACCATCACCCAGAGCTTTCAGCAGAAGACAATCCTCTTTTTTATCAATTACTTCCAGTTCAAGCAGAGCATTATCTATGAGAACTTTATCGCCTACTTCTATAAAATCGATAGCTTCACTATGGTTTACACCAAATTCTTCTTCATTGCCGAGAATGCAGGTTTTACTCATGCTGATTGTGTCATCTTTTTTAAGAGTCACGCCATTATCTTTAAATTTCAAGGTTCTGAACTCTGGACCTTTGGTGTCATACATTATTGCTATCGGAATATTGCTTATAGCACGCACTTCTCTAATAACATCTACAGTTTTCAATATATCTTCCTCTGTCGCATGACTTAGATTTATACGTGCACAATCCATTCCATTGTTAACCATTTTGCTCATAACATCAGTGCTGTCAGATGCTGGTCCTATACTGCATATAATTTTTGTCTTTTTCATTTATATCTCTTCTAAAATGCTTATTTTTATATTATGGGTTTAATATGGAAAATTTAAAATAATTTGTGGTTAATTGTACTTGTCATATCTTAATAACATTTATTAGTAGTGTAACTATCTTTTTCTTGAATTTAATTTTAAATCTGGTATAAAATATATACCATTTACAGAAATATTATATATTATATAGTATATTGATTTAAAGAATATTTAATTTTTTGAACGCGGACTAAGAAATAACAGCTATTGCATGCGAAAATATATGTTGACTGTATATGCAATTAAATTTAAGAAGAAATGATGGTTTATATTTACAATTACTTTTTATTAATTAGGGTGATAAAATATGAGAATTAATCCAAGCACTGGTGAAATAGTGTCATATCAGAATAATTACTGTCCATATTGTGAGGCAGATTTGGAAGATGAAAATTATGAATGGTGCGACAGGTGTAATGAATATGTGGGAATAGTTTACAGAGGGGTTGTTGAACAGACTATGACCCAATCAGAATATGATCGTAAGATTGACGACTTGGAAAAAAGAATTAAAGAAATTGAAGATCAATTAGATGAACTTGAAAATTCTTCATGAGAAAATAATGTAATGAAAAATGAATTTGAAAAAAAATATTTAAAAATAGTGAAAGTTTGGAGAATAACTATTTATCTCCAATTTCCTTGGATATGAAGTAACCGATTACTCCACCAATTGCTCCTACAACAACGTAGAATACAACCAGTATGAGTGAACTTCCTAAAACATATGCTACATATGCAGAACCATATGAAACATACATTAATCCAACTGAGATTACTGTTGTAATAATAGAACCAAATAATGATACTAAAAGACCGGCAACTCCGGCTTCCACAACGTCTCTATTTTTTATGATTCCTACTATAATTCCAGTGAAGAATACGAACGGTAAAATACTGCTGCTTGCTCCACTAACCAGATAAGTAATTATGATTATAATTATTCCTAAAGGCACAGTTTTGCCCTTCAATATATGATTTATGTCCATGTTCTAACCTCTATTATCTATTTCATTTCTAACATAGTAACCTAATGCACTTCCAATACATCCTATTATGGTGTATATGATTATGTAAACAAGGGAATACTGGATTAATGCAATTGCAAACAATCCGCCTTCAGTATAATATACGCTGATTAGGGAAATGATAAAAGCAATAATTGAACCAGTAATAAAAGCAACAAATGCTCTTATAAGATTTTCATTCATAGTGTTCTTATTCATTAACCCAACAAAGATTCCGATAAACAATAACGATGGAAGAATAATTGTAGAATCACCAGTTAACAATGAACAAGCCATTATCATTAAAATTGTTAAAGCTAAGGGTTTTCCCTTAAAAATCTCTTTAAAATTAATATTATCAACCACCAATAAAGAAAATAAAACTTGTAAAAAGTGTTTACAAGTCTATTCTAGTGGTGTACCTTCTATTGCACCAATCTTGGCAGGGAAGTATTCATCAACAATATATTCCAAACCGTACTTGGAGAAAGACTGCTGTTCTGCTTTTTTACCAAGTTTAAGCATTTTCTTAATTTCTGTCTGCCAGAATTTTCCTCTGTAACGAGGGTCTGCTGATAATTCTTTTAAACGTGCAACGTCCACGTCCTTTAACTTATCTGTTGGCAAGTCATAGTTTGAAATGTCTGATGCGGTTACTCCAAGGAATTTTGCATCAGGTGTTGCAAGGTCATGGTTTACGTGTGCAAGTTTTGCACTTCCTGAGATAATTACCATACCTATGTGGAATCCCCATGGGTCTCCGTCGTTACAGATGTATACTGGTACGTTAAGTTCATCACTTGCACGTCTAATGAATCTTCTTGTAGCACGGGCAGCCTGACCTTTAAGTCCTACAATCAATGTGTTGAAACGGTCATATGCTTTTTCCTGTACAAGACGGTGGAACATCCCCATAGTTTCCACTGCAATGATACGTTCTACATTTGAATCAACAAACTCTACATCATCAACTGTTGGTGGTATGGAATAACCTGATTTTCCCATTTTAAGAGCATTGAATTCCACGTCTTCATCACGTAGTGTGATGTCACCATATACTGCTGCACCGTCTTCTTCAGGAAGTAATCCAAGGTTTTCACGTGATACTCCGAGTGTTACTTCAATATCCTCTGTTATGTTGTTGGATTCCTGCTGGTTATCAAAACCTACATCCCATCCTTCTGATACGTAGTACATCTCCCTCATGGTAGCTGTTTTTTGTATGTTAACGAGCTCCTTGCAGAAGTTTCCCACACACATCATCTGTGCCATTTTTTTAATTTGCTTTACATTTCCTAGGGATCTTGTTCCTTTACGGTCTCCAAGTTCAAAGTATCTTTTTTCTTCATTGTATATGATGTTTCCTGTTCCTCTTGATGGAATCTTTAAACTAGGAACTTCTTCTACAAGAATCTTTTCTAATACTTCATCTCCCATTCCACGTAACCTGTTCAATGCATATTCCTTATGTTGCATCATCGTATCCGTCTCCATATTCTTCATTTTCAGCTTCTAATTCTTCCATTTCCATTTTAAGTCTCATCTTAGGTTCTTCTGTCTTGATTTGCATAGGTTCTATTTCAGGTTGTTTAAGACGATTTTTCATGTCCATGATTTTTGCTTTGTGCGTTACTTCATCCATGATTTTCTCATATTCTGGAACGTCCTTTTCTGCAAGTAGAGCTGACTGTTTGATTACAACTGGTACAAGATCTTCGAAGATTTTTGCTCTCATTTCTTCGTTTTTAGCTGCTTTTTTGGTTCTTATGTATTTTTCGAGTTTTCTTGCAATTTTCATGGTTGCCTGTCTGATTTCTCTTACGATTTCTTCTTCAGGTGCAACACTCTGTTTTCCTGTTGATAAGTATGGAACGTTTGTTGAAATGATGTTTACAAATACTGATATTGGTGCATCGTCAAGGTTTCTTACACCATATCTTCTCCAGTCAATACTTTTTAATGCTTCTGTGATTGCACAGCTTCCCTGGTCAAAGGTTAATGGTAC
>CAZUHM010000075.1:0-12031 GCA_964620575.1 uncultured Methanobacteriaceae archaeon
ATAAATCGTTATTTATTTAAAATAATTTTTTAAAACTTTTTTTTTATATTTTTATTAAAAAGTATTTAACAATTTATTTTTTAATAAATCTTTTAATTTAGTTATAAATTTTATTTTAAAATAATATTATAATTTTATTTTCAATATTATTCTTATATGGATGGATTGATTTATTTTAAATTAATAATTAATCTTTTTATACTTTTAATCTATGGTCTTTTTTTTTTCAAAATATTTATTATCATAAAGAATATAATAATATTAATCATATTGTAATTTGTTCAATTGTATCGGTATCAATCATTTTTTTTATGGGATGGATATGGTACATACATTTTATAGAGGATTGGTTATTTTATTTAGAAGTGATTTCATATGCCTGTTGAAACAAAATATAACTCTGATAACGAGAATTTAAAAGAAGCGTGTAAAGATTATAAATTGCACTTGACAATATTTGTCTGTATAATTATAGCTGAATACATTGGTGTATTCACTTTAAACTTTTGGGGAGTATCTATTGTTTTAATGCCTTTATTATATTCATTAATTTTAGCTGTCGCTTGTTATCTGTTTAAACCATTTAAATGGATATCAGAAGAACAATCAGACAAATCATCAGCAATTATGATGTTGTTAATCGGACCTTTGCTTGCAAAACTGGCAATTGCAAGTGGTCAAAACTTAGAAATAATATTTAATGTTGGTCCTGCCTTATTATTACAGGAAATTGGAAACCTGGGCACAATATTTTTTGCAATGCCTATAGCTTTATTGTTAGGTTTTAAAAGGGAAACTATAGGTATGACCAGTTCTATTTGTAGAGAACCCCAAATGGCAGTAGTTATAGATAAATTTGGATTTGCTTCTCCAGAAACAAAAGGATTTTTTACGGTATTCTTAATAGGTACAATCTTAGGAACACCGTTTATTAGTTTACTTGTTAGTGTATTAACAAATATTATACCTTTACATCCATTTAGTTATGGAATGGCCTGTGGTATTGGAAGTGCAAGTATGAATGCCGCTGCAGTATCATCATTGTCAACATTATATCCACAATTAGCTAATGAATTTGAGGCATTTAGTGGAATGTCTAATTTAATTTCTATGGTTACAGGAATGTATGTATACATATTTGTAGCATTACCATTAACACAAAAGTTGTATAACTTTTTGGAACCAATAATTGGTAAATTTGCAGATAAATTATCTTTTAATAAGGATGGATCTGAATGAATGTCAATATATCAACCAATACAGTTATGGGATGGTTAATAATCCTCTCAATATTTTCGGTCATGACTGCAGTTGGTAATTGGATTGGATTTCATTCACCATTACAGGAATCTCTAATAGGTATGATAATATTAGGCATCATTTCATTGACGGGTTTAATCTTAGAAAAAGTTTTACCTTGGAATGTGCCTGCAATTATGTATATAAGTATTATCGGTCTAATAATTGCAATTCCATGGTCTCCTATATCTCAACAAGTAATTTACTATACTTCACAAATAGATATTGTGTCTTTAACAACAATACTTTTGGCATATGCGGGAATAGCAATGGGTAAAGATATACTTGATTTTAAAAAGGTTGGTTTAAGGGGAGTACTTGTAACATTTTTTGTTATATTTGGAACATATATTGGATCAGCTCTTATAGCACAAGGAGTATTAGTTTACACAGGAATTATTTAACAATTAAATCCATTATTTTTTTTGAATCATATGGAACTTCTTGTTGATATTTCAATAATAAGACAGATAATATCAATAATACAAAAGATTGATAACATTCACACTACCAAGTGACTTTGAGATTATTCCAATTCTCTGTTTTTTACAAAAAAAGATAATTGTTGAGAGAAAGTTTCACAACCTTCTCTTTAACCTGAAAAAAGGGGAGGTTAAATTTATTTTTTAGCTTGCCTTGAACGTTGTCGTAGCTTTGCTTGTGCTGTAAAGATTTGTTCCGGCATATTTTGCTGTTATTGTCTGATTACCTTTGGTGGTTGCCACAAAGGTTATTTTGTAGTTTCCGTATCTGGTGGTTGTGGCATTGTATGTTTTGCCGTTAACTGTTATTGTTACAGGAGCATATGCTAAATCTGTTCCATTTACAGTTAATTTACCGTAAACTGATACATTGGATCCAACTTTAACGTTCTTTGTACTTCCAACTGTTATAACACTTTTTTTCTGATATGCCATAAATGTTGTCTTGTTGGTTGATTTTGAGTACAGGTTTGTTCCTTTGTATGTGGCAGTAATTGTTTTGTTACCATGTGTTGAGCTTGTTACATTTATTTTGTAGTTTCCGTATTTAGTAGTTTTGGCTGTGTATGTTTTGCCGTCTACTGTTATTGTTATAACTGCACTTGCTAAGTTTTCTCCATTGGCAGTTAGTTTACCGTATACCAGGACGTTGTTTCCAACGTATGCACTTTTTCTACTTCCCAGTGTCAGTAGGGTTGTTTTTTGTTTTGATGTGTATGTTGTCTTATTTGTTGATTTTCTGTAGGTATCTGATCCTTTATATGTTGCGGTTATTGTTTTTGTTCCTGCCGTTGAGCTTGTTACGTTTATTTTGTAGTTTCCGTATTTGCTGGTCTTTGTGGTGTATGTTTTGTTGTCAACAGTTATTGTTATAGGTGCAGCTGCTACTGCTTTTCCACGTGCAGTTAATTTACCGTATACTAGGACATTGTTTCCAACGTATGCTGATTTTGTACTTCCTATTGTGAGTATAGTTATTTTAATTGCGTTATCAAATGTGTTGTTTGTTATTGTGACTTTTGGTCCGCTGGCGTATATGGTTCCGTAATGTTTTACAAGATTAAGATTGATGTTGTCTTTTATTTGAGCTTGTCCTTCGTAATCTATTACAGTTTCAGATTCATTACCTCTATTGTTTATGAACAGGTTTTTCTTAAGTGTCATATTGCCAGTGTTGTATACTGCTCCACCATAGTCTGCAGTGTTTTTAGTAAATTTGGTGGATGTGATTTTTAAGGCTCCGTCCCTGTTGTCTACTGCTCCTCCATTTCCGGCAGTGTTTCTGGTGAATGTGCTGGATGCGATTTTTAAGGATCCTCCTTTATTCTCTATTGCTCCTCCAGCCTCTTTTGCCTGGTTTTTGTCAAAGTTATCATTGTTGACAGTTAGAGAACCTTTATTGTTGATTATTGCTCCACCATACCAGTTTGCCTTGTTGCTTTTGAGTGTACTGTCGTTTAATACTAATTTTTTCCTGTTGTATATTGCACCACCGTCTACTGCTGTGTTGATGTTTAGTGTGGAATTTATTATGGTCAGGGTTCCATTGTTATATATTGCTCCTCCATCTTCTGCAGTGTTGTTGTTTATTTTACTTTTCACTATTTTTAATTTTCCATCGTTTCTTATTGCTCCTCCATTGCTTACTGTATCTCCCCAGTTATATTCTGCTATGTTGTGGTATAGTTTGGTCTTTGATATTGCTAATATTCCAAGGTTTCTTATTGCTCCCCCACTTTCCGCTTTGTTGTTGTTTATAATACACTTTGATAGTATTAATTTTCCGCTGTTATCTATTGCTCCTCCATAATCTCCTTTATAACAATTGATTATTGTGAGTTTTTTTATTGTTACAGTACTTCCTGTGTTGATTTTTAAAAACTGGTATTTTTTGTTTCCGTTTATTGTATATCCATTTCCGTTTATTGTCAGTGTTGTTATTGCTTTGTTAAGTTCTGTATTGCCGGATAGTGTTATGTTTGAGTTTATGTTAAGTGTAAGTACGCTGTATTTGGCATTTTTAAGTGCATTGTGAAGAGTATTGTAATCATTGACTGTGTATGTTTTTTCAGATGTTTTTACGCTGTTGTTGTATTGTTTGGTGATTTGCTTATCGGTATCTTTTTCATCTGTTGATGTATCTTCAACTTCTTTTACTTGTGTGTTACTAGTATATGCAACTTCTTCTATTGAATCTGTCGTGTAAGTATCTACTTCAGAGCTTGTATGGGCTGTTGTATTATCATATGATGTTTCTGATGCATATGACAGTCCAACAAAAAGAAGTGTTACTATTAATAGTAAAAATATCTTCTTAAAGTTCATTTTTCTTCTCCTTTCTCTACTTGTTCTGGTTATTTGATAATTGTTGGAGTGATATTAAAAATTTTTTCTAATATTATTATTTTTTTGTTTTTACTTAATGTATTTAGTTGTTTTTATGTTTACTTTTAAAAAATGGATGGTGATAATTCTGATAAAAGCAGACTATTTGACGGTCTAATAATATTATTTCTTCATCATTTTGTTATGCTAACAATTTTGGGTATATGTCCCGTTTTTGCAAGGTATTTGCCCTTTATAACAATCACGCCGTCAAAATATTCATCATATTCTTCTGCTTTTTCAATTGTGTTGTTAACAATCTCTTCATCATCACTCCCATTTCCATAATTTCCTATTGCTGTGGCCAGGCTGTCTGCAATACTTGCTTCACTGGACAGTACTATCGTGGCATCAGTTTTTCCAAAACTTTTGGATGGACCTACTGTTCCACTGGAAGTACATATTCCATAACCATTCTTTTTTGCCTTTAACTTTAGTCCTGTGCTGTTGGAAAAAGGACTTTTTCCAGCATAAATTGATAGAATAGATTCTTTGTTTGTTTTTAATGCTATATCTCCACCATTTTCTATTATGGAATATTTTGTATCGTATTTTTCCAGGTATTCTAGACATATTTGACTCATACTGCCTGCAACTGCAGACATTGGACCTATATTGCTGATTTGTGATGCTCTTGTCATGAGTTCCAATATTCTTTGTTCATCATTCAATGCTACTTTCTCATATCCATTAAATACTGGATTTTTATTTATTTCATCTCGAATAATCGATCTTTGTTTAAGGACGAATTCATTAAGATTTACTGGAATATCCGTTTTTAGAAGTATATGAGTGGAATTTACATCTATTTCCTGGGTGTATATCTTGTTTTTCATCGTATCTTTTACCATTTTTTTTATAGATATTTTCACATAATTATAAATATATTATCAATTAACTACAAATATATTTAACATATAGATTATAAAGGAAGGTATTTCTTATGATGCCAAGACCAAATCCAAATAAAAGAATTAATAATCACAATAGCGAGTATAGTGGTAGAACTCAGGATAAGATTTTATTAGAAACTAAACCGAGTTTCTGGTTATACTCTGATAATTTCATCCTGAAAATTGTAGTGTTATTCATTATGGTATTCCTCTTTTCACCAATAATGACATTAGTATATACATTACACAGTCAGCTGGTTGCAAACTTTCACCTGGAAATAGATAATGTGATGTTTTACACAGAACTGATTCTAATAATTCTGGTGGCCGTAGTAATTATTAAGTTGATACTTGACATTCTGGATTGGAATTCTACAAATTATATCTTCACGGAATCACGTATTGTCATACAGAGAGGATTCGTTCATAAAGAAAAAATAGTAATGTCATATAATAAAATTCAGGACATCGAAATTAATCGATCAATTTTAGAACGGCTTATGGGTGTTGGTGATATTATAATATATGGTGCTAATGAAATTTCAGATACGGTTCTATATGACATACCTTCACCTAAAAAAGTTGAGGACATAATATTATCAAGATTAGACAGTATTGGATTTGGTAATCAGAATTATATGAACAGTAATTATCAACAACATCCAAACTATAATCCGCAGTATCAACAACCAGAATATAATCCTCAGTATCAGCAACAGGGATATAATCCGCAGAACCAACAAGCAGGATATAACGGTCAGTATCAACAAACAAACTACCAACAAGATCCGGGATATATTCAACCAGACCATAACATGACAAATGATGATTACAATTCTAATTATCAGCAACAGGAGTACATACAGCCAGAACCAGAACAATACGACAACAATTATGATGATGAAGTAATAACACCTGAAAGACAGGTACAAGATAGATGGGATGATGGAAGACAAACAAAATCCACACAAAAACTTGACAAGAACCAAATATTAAGAAAACATGATCAAATGTTTAAAAAACATAAAAAGTAGATGGGATGTTAAATGACAGATTATGATGTAATAGTAGTTGGAGCAGGACCGGTAGGTTCAACCTATGCCTACAAAATTGCCGAACAGGGCTATGATGTAGCACTCTTTGACATGAAAAATAGGATAGGACAGCCATTGCAATGTGCAGGTCTTGTTTCAACAAATGTTTGTGATACAAAAAATCTGCCCTCACAATTCATAGATAACAGAATTAGGGGAGCAAACCTTTTTTCACCAGATAATACATCAATTAAGGTAGAAAAGAATAATACAGTTGCATATGTTCTTGACAGGGTAATGTATGACAAATATTTGTTTGACAGAGCAATAGATGCTGGAGTAACTGCTCATCTGGGGGAAAGAGTGGTTGATGTGGACCTGGAAAATACCATTGTCAAAACAGTTGAAAGAAAATATTCAGCACGTTCAATTGCAGTTTCATCAGGACCAACATGTCATACTTCAAAGAAGATGAATCCTGAACTGAAAGAGGATACATTTATAGGACTACAATACACAGTAAAAACAGAATCACAGGATACAAACTATGTTAATCTTAGTATTAAACAGGAATTATTGCCCGGTTTTCTATGGGAAATACCAACATCTCCATTTACCAAACGTGTAGGATTATTCACGCAGGGTTCCTATGCAGATGCACTTAAACTATTGGATTTGCAATTGAAAAGTACAGATACAATAATTGAAAAACACAATGGATTAATACCACGATTCAATCCCAAAAAACGTATAGTAAAAAACAATACAATACTTCTAGGAGATTCTGCAGGACAGGTAAAACCAACAACGGGTGGCGGACTAATTTCAGGTTTTAACTGTGCAGAAATTGCATCACACAACACAAATAAGATGTTGGAAGAAGAGGACAATAAGTACCTGTTAAATTATGAGAAAGAATATCATGACAGGTATGATAGCGAGTTTAAAGCACAACAAAACGTTCAGAAAATCATTCAGGAAATGTCCGAAGACGACTTTAATTACATGTTCCAACAACTCAAAAAATATGAAGTGGATCGTATAATCTCAGAACATGGTGACATGGACAATCAGACACCATTGTTAAAGCAACTGGTCAAAACAGGAATCATATTCAAACTGGTACCGAAAATAGGTGTAAGGAGGCTTAAAAACATATGGAAATCACGGTAATATTATCCCAGGAAAATGAAACATTACCCCGGGCAGAATTACTTGCAAGAATGAAAACATTGGAAATAAATTATGAAATAACAAATGAATACCCTGGAGTAATGGAACTTGATGTGGATGCGGATAATGATAAGATAACCGAATTGGGTTCACATCTTGGATACACTCATGAAATACTGGTGACCCTCGATAAAACAGTACCTGAAGACATCGAATCAGTTATTGATAGTATAAGTTGGCAAAACATCATCAAAGATTCATTTAAGGTAAGGGTAAAACGTATGGGTAATGGTGATGTGGACAAGGATAAGATTGAAAGAAAGATTGGTGGAATGATTAAACAGGACTGTCAAATGCCTGTGTCACTGGATAATGCAGTTCACACAATAAAACTTGTCTACACAGACCCAAAAACCGTTACCAATGAGTTTAAAGAGCAAAAGGTTGTAGGTTATAATAAAGTAATTGTAACAGAATTACTTATTGAACAGGACAAAAGACATTTCTTTGATAACAAGCCACATAAAAGACCATACTTCCATCCAGGCTCAATGAGTCCTAAACTGGCACTATGTATGGTAAATCTCGCACATGTAAAGGAGAATGATGTGGTACTCGATCCCTTCTGTGGAACTGGTGGAATACTTATTGAAGCAGGAAACCTGAATACAACACTCATAGCATCAGATCTGGAAAAATGCATGTATGAAGGTACAAAACTTAATCTTGCACATGAGGGATTTGAAAACTTCAAAGTTTACTGGGAGGACGTACGTAAACTGGAAATCGAAGAGAAAGTGGATGCAGTTGCAATGGATCCGCCCTATGGAATATCAACAACGCTCGGCGGGGAAGATACTAAAAAACTTTATACTGAAGCATTAATAGCAATTGAGAAATATTTGAAGGATGATGGACATATCTGTATGGCCAGTCCGCATTATATTGATATGAATGAAGTGGTCGAAAACACGCCATTAAAGATATTGGAACAGCATGCAATCAGAATGCATAAAAGTTTGACAAGAATAATCACGGTTTTAGCAAAGAATAGGTGATAAAAATGTTTGAAAATCTAAGAATACTTGATACTACCCTGAGAGATGGGGAACAGACACCGGGAGTACTCATAACATCTAACGAAAAATTGAAAATAGCACTTAAGCTTGATGAGTTGGGCGTTGACGTTATAGAAGCAGGTTCAGCAATCACGTCCAATGATGAACAGAAAAGTATTAAAACAATTACTGAAAACAATCTCAATGCTGAAATATGCAGTTTTGCACGTCCGGTTAAAATTGATATTGACACTGCATTAAACTGTGATGTTGACAGCATTCATCTTGTTATTCCATCATCTGACCTACACATAGAACAAAAACTTAGGAAAACTCGGGAACAAGTTGAAGTAATGGCAGTTAATGCAACAGAATATGCAAAGAGTCACGGACTAATAGTTGAATTATCAACTGAAGATGCAACAAGAACAAGTGTTGAAGATCTTAAACATTTATACACTCAGTGTATTGATGCAGGAGCAGACAGAATATGTGCCTGTGACACGATAGGACTCTTAACACCGGAAAGAGCATATGAATTCTATGGGGAACTTGCAACATTGGACATGCCATTAAGCGTGCACTGTCACAATGACTTCGGATTGGCAGTTGCAAACACGCTAGCAGCACTAAGAGCTGGAGCAACACAGGCACATGTTACAATAAACGGTCTTGGAGAAAGGGCAGGAAACGCTTCCTGTGAAGAACTGATAATGGCAATAGAATCATTATACAAAGAAGAAACACACATAAAAACAGAACTCTTCTATGAAACATCTCAACTTGTAGAAAGAATCTCAGGCGTCACATTACAGACAAACAAGGCAATAGTGGGAGCAAATGCATTTGCCCATGAATCAGGAATACATGCTGATGGAGTGCTTAAAAACACCGACACATACGAACCGATAAAACCGGAAAAAGTGGGACACAGAAGAAGATTCATACTTGGAAAACATGTTGGAAAACATGTTATAAGTGAAAAGATTAAGGAAACAGGTACGACAGTAACAGATGACGAACTAAACAGAATCTTTGAACGGGTAAAAAACCTGTCTGACATGGGAAAAACAGTAACCGATGTTGACCTGCAGGCAATAACCGATGAAATACTAAGTATTGATCCTGAAGATTCACTTATACTGCAGGAATACACAACAGTATCCGGTAATAAAGTAACACCAACAGCATCCGTTAAAGTAAACATCAACAATAGGGAAAAAATAGAAGCAGGAGTAGGTGTAGGGCCAGTGGATGCAGCAATCGAAGCGATAAGAAAAAGTATTGTAGATACTGCAGACATATCACTTGAAGAATACCATGTGGATGCTATAACTGGTGGAACAGATGCACTTATTGATGTACTGGTAAAACTTAAACATGACGATAAAATAATAACCTCCAGAAGTACGGAACCTGACATTATCATGGCCAGTGTAGAAGCATACCTTAAAGGAGTAAACAAGATACTCACAGACAAGAAAAGAAGGTAGAATGATGCAGGATTTACAGGAAATGATATTATCTCAGTATAATATCGAAGTAAGAAGTTATGAAAACAATCATGTAAGGGACATATCATCATTCTTAAAGAAAATAGATAAGATAACATCAATGAATGAAAGATCCATAATACAGTTACTGGACTCCGATTACATCTGTGGAATAAAACATTTGAATCAGGGAATATCCCAGGCAATAAAGGCATTTGATGAAAAACAAAACTTTGCTAAGGACGGGGGATTGGAAATCTGTGTCAGAACTTCTGCACAAAAACAGATTAGTGAGGCATTGAAGATATTGGGAATCAAAAAAACAGGTAATATAACTGCCGTTTATGTTGATGTTAGTTGTGAACAGATATCTGAAGCAGAAAATTTGTTGACTGACAGAAACGATTCTCTTCTTGAAGAATATGATACTGACAGGATAATTAAAGCATATAAACTTAATAACGATTCAAATATTGTGGATAATATTAATGAAAAAATAGCATTACTAGCCCTTAAAAACTAGTTAATTCTTCTTTTTTTTTGAGAGAACACTTCTCTCGTTTATTTATTTCTTAAAAAAAATAAGTGTAGTAGAAGACTTATGCTTCTACTTCTGAATTGGAATTTGAATTTGATTGAGAGTCAACTTGACCGTTTGAATTTGAATTGGATTGTGCACTGACCTGTGAACTTGACTGGGAAGTTGAAGGAGCATGTGCTTCCACCTCTCCGGCATCAATCACAGGAGCATCATAGTTGTCAGGATTGCTTGTGTCAATGTTATCAGAGGATGATTCGATATCACTGTTTTTATATTTAACCGTAATGGTATCAGGTACATCATCAATACTGTCATAGTCTATTGTGATTGTTCCATCTGCATTAAAGTTTAATATTGTAGTATCAAAGCCTTCTTTTTCAAGTAAAACTATGAAATCAGCATATGATAAATCTCCTTTCAGATATTCACTGTATAATACTATGTACAGTCTGTAAGCTTCCTTACTTATAACAACATGTGGGCGATAATAACCCTTATTTGATACGTGAACCTTATTGTACCGGTTATACCTGTTATACTGGTTATAGTAATTTCTGTTAACTCTTGAATTGTAGGATGTAGCCTTGTATTTTTTGTAGTTTATTCTTAGATTTACCTTATTGTCTTTGTTCTTAATGTCTGCCTTTTCAATCGGGTTAACTGATTTATCTTCGTCACTGTTATTGTTCACAGTTTCAGTCATGTTAATTAATTTCCATGCCCATTTTATCATAGGTCTGTGGATGTTAGTTATAATAACTTCACCATCAGTAACTGTTATTGTTTTGTTGTAACCGTTTGGCACTATTTCATCTATCGTGTAATTAATAGTTTTTCCATCCTTATTCTTAGGTAAGTTTTCAAATATGCTTGTCCAGTTATCCTCAGATGTAACTGTAATAGTGGTAATCTTTTCACCGTCTGCATATAATTCTATAGTTACATTATCAGGTCTTGAACCATCTAAATCATTTAAGTCATCCCAATTAATCACTACTGTAATGTCAATAGTTTCTGGTCTGTGTATGTTTGTGATTATGAATTCGTTGTCTATGCGTGTTACTGTTTTTGTGTATCCGTCTGGTAGTATTTCGTCTGCTGTGTAGTTTATTTCGTTTCCGTCTTTGTATTTTGGTAGTTCGTCGAATATTGTTCTCCAGTCATCGTCAGGAGTTACTGTTATGTTTTTGGTTGGTTTTTCGTCTTCGTATAGTATGATTGTTACGTTTTCTGGTCTTATTCCATCTTGGTCGTCAAGATCGTCCCATTCAACAATTACATTAACTTCTACAATTTCAGGCACGTGCCTATTGGTTATCACATAGTCTTCATTAGTAGTAGTGTAATCAGTAAATGTTCCGATTTCGTCAATAATATAATCTATTGCTTCTCCATGATTATTCTTATCTAAATCAGTGAACGTGTACATCCAACTATTATCTTCAGATAATACTGCTGTAGCAACAATCTCACCATCACCAAGTAATCTCACGGTAATGTTTGCCGGTCTTATACCATCCTGGTTATTATTATCATCCCATACTTTCATAACCGTAATATTAACAGTTTCTGGTCTGTGTATGTTTGTGATTATGAATTCGTTGTCTATGCGTGTTACTGTTTTTGTGTATCCGTCTGGTAGTATTTCGTCTGCTGTGTAGTTTATTTCGTTT
>CAZUHM010000076.1:0-4236 GCA_964620575.1 uncultured Methanobacteriaceae archaeon
TTGTTGGTTCTGGTGAAGTGGTAAATGGTACAGTTACTATACCTGTTAACATCACGGAAAGCGGTGTTTACGATGTTACTGTCAGTTACCTTGGTAATGAGAACTACTCTGCAAGTAATATTACATTACCTGTAGAGGTAGTTGGTAGAGATTCTGACATTGCAGCTAGTGTTGCTAACAATACTGTTGGTGATACAAGTGTTGATGTTACTGTCACTGATCCTGTGACTGGTGAACCAATTAGTAATGCTACAGTTATTGTAACGTTACCTGATGGTTCTAATGTTACTGCTGTTACTGATGAGAATGGTAGTGTCAGTGTTCCTGTTGATTTACCTGTTGGTGACAATAATATTACTGTCACTTATCCTGGTGATGATACGTTTAATGGTACTGAGATTACTGTTCCTGTCAGTGTTGATCCTCGTGATAGTGTGACTGATGCTGATGTTGATGATAATGTTGCTGGTGATGTGGTTGTTACGGTTGATGTGACTGATGCTGTTACTGGTGAACCTGTGCCTGACGGTCCTGTTGAAGTAATTGTTGATGGTGCTGTTGTTGGTTCTGGTGAAGTGGTAAATGGTACAGTTACTATACCTGTTAACATCACGGAAAGCGGTGTTTACGATGTTACTGTCAGTTACCTTGGTAATGAGAACTACTCTGCAAGTAATATTACATTACCTGTAGAGGTAGTTGGTAGAGATTCTGACATTGCAGCTAGTGTTGCTAACAATACTGTTGGTGATACAAGTGTTGATGTTACTGTCACTGATCCTGTGACTGGTGAACCAATTAGTAATGCTACAGTTATTGTAACATTACCTGATGGTACTAATGTCACAGCAACTACAGATAATGATGGAACTGTCAGTGTTCCTGTTGATTTACCTGTTGGAGAAAATAACATTACAGTTACTTATCCTGGTGATGAAACATACAACGCAACTAGTGTAACAGTTCCAGTAAATGTAGAAAAACGTGACACTATCACAAATGCAACAGTAATCAGCGATATCGAAGATGAAGTAGTAATCAGAGTAGACGTAACCGATTCAATAACTGGTAAAGCAGTTCCTGATGGATTCGTAACAATAAAAGTTGACGGAAACATGGTGGCTACTGGCCAAATAGTTAACGGTACAGCAATCATCACTATTGATGATGTTGACCCTGGTTTAACAGAATATGAAATCATATTTGAAGGAAATGAAAACTACGCTACTAGTGAACAATATTTAACAGTTAACGTCACATCCAAGGAAGCTGAAATAATAGCTCAACAGGAAGATGACATTATGGGACACACAGTAGTATCTGCAAAATTAATTGATGCAGAAACTGGTGAATTAATAGCAAATGAACCAATTCAGATCCTATATAACGGCACAGTTGTTGCATCCGGTACAACAGATGAAAATGGTGAAATCAAAGTAACAGTAAATCTACCTGCAGGAGAATATGAGTTAGAAATAGTCTTCACAGGTGACACAGTTTACAACAGAACTACTCAGAAATTACCAATTATCATCAAAAAATGTTCATCTGACATAACATCTGATGTAATAGATAATGTTATTGGCGAAACTGAAATAGGAGTTCAATTAGTTGACCCTGATTCAGGCAATGTTTTAGTCAACAAAACAGTAACAATCACGTTACCAAACGGTACACAAATACTTTCACAAACTGATGAAAATGGAATGCTGGACTTAGCAATTGATTTACCTGCAGGACTCAACAACATAACAGTTGAATTTGCAGGTGACGGTATCTACAATGCTTCAACAACTCAATTAACAGTTGATGTTGTCAAACGTAACGCAACACTAACTCCAAGTATAGAAAATATAAAGGGAAATGCAACTGTAACAATTAAAGCTGTTGATGCAAGAACAGATAATCCAATTACTGAAGGATTAATTGAATTGAATTTACCTGATGGAACTAAAGTAACTGAACCATTAAATGAAAATGGTACAGCTATCTTTGAAAACATTCAAGTTCCTAAAGGAATTTCAGACATTAATGCTACATTACTGGAAAACCCTGTTTATAACAAAGCAGATACTAACTTGACAATTGACAATCCGGTACTCATTATAAAAATCGGTACTTGGAAGTTAATAATACCAAACGGTACAGACAACAATGCTACTGTAGACGATAATGTAACGGATAATTCACTTGTTACTCCTAAAGTCTCAAACAAATATCCAAATACCAAGTATTCAAACAATAATAGAAACAGTCAATACAATAGATATAACAGAAACAGTGGATATGGTAAGTATAATGCCTATAAAAATTATAGAAACAGATACAATAGGTATAACAATTACAGAACTTCCTCCAGACCTTCTGGTGGAAACACTATAATTATACCACCATTAACTAAGGAAAAATATCTGATATTGATTACATTATTCAGCGAATACTTCGATGAAGATATGAGTTTCTCAGACTTTGTAGCTGTATTAAAACTTAACGGTATTGAAATAGCAGTGGTAAGTAACTGGGATGAAAATGGGGAAATTGTCTTAGAATTTGATAGTCTTGATGAAGTTCCTGACACTATTGAATTGCACGACAATTCTAACAATGTTCAAGACTACAGTCAGAACATTGACAAGAATAACGCTGCAAGCAGTTCAGGAGAAATAGATAGTGGCGACATAGAAGTTGAAACAACTTCTAACTACCATTCAAATGGTAATGCTAATTCAAACAATGGTGGAAGTTCCAATTCCAATGCGAATTCCAATTCCAACTCAAACAGTGCTGAAGAAGCAGTCGCTTAATCTATTTCAATATCAAATTTTTAAATCCTCAAGATTTCAATCTACATGTAATTCTAACATATTAGAATCATAACATTAAAATCTTAGTAAGAGACTAATTGTAAAAGTCTTAAAACATTATTACTATATAAAATTTCTCTCTTTTCTTTTTTTTATTTTTTTTAAGTATATTTAAACGTATAAACTGATATAAACTATTTTTTAATTAAAACAAGTTATTATTTCTTAAATATTATTATTGAAACTAATTTAATATTTCGGTAAATTTCATATTTTTTTCATTTCTGAAAAACCATATTTCGATTCAAAATTACACAAAAACATCAACCTATTCCGGAAATCCTCTTTTTAAGAAAAATACAAAAACACTATTTTTAATTCAATCTTCCAATAAATAATTACTTAATAGCAAAAGAAGGTTATCAAATGAATTTGGAAGAAGTTATCTACAAAAGACAATCAATAAGATCCTACAAAAAGACACCCCTTAACGATGAAGAAACAAACAACTTAAAAACATTCATAGAAAAGGCAAAAGTATTAAATCCGAATATTTCCTGGAATTATGATATAGTCAGTAAGGAATACATAAAAACAGTGCTGCCCTGGAAATCACCACAATACCTCCTATTATTCTCCGAAGAGAAAGAAAATTACAAAGAAAACATAGGATTCATATTCCAGCAGGTGGACTTATTCCTTCAGTCAAAAGGTATAGGAACTTGCTGGTTAGGAATGGTAAGTCCAAACACTAAATACCCAAAAAAAGACAAGAATCAAAAGTTCATAATAGCAATATCAATCGGAAAACCAGAAAATGAACTATACAGGAAACCTGAAGAATTCAAAAGAAAAAAATTGGAAGAAATCACAGACAGTGAAGATTCAAAACTTAAACCTATACAATATGCACCATCAGCAACAAACAGCCAGCCATGGTATATAACACACAACACTGATGGCACATACAGCATCTACAGGCAAAAATTGGGATTAATAAAAAGAAACATTGTGGGGCGATGGAATCCACTAGATATTGGAATAGCACTGGCACACATGTATGTTTCAAACGAGAACACATTCGAATTCTGGATTGATGAAAAACATAAAGATCTACAAAATTATTTCTATGAAGGAACATTCAGAATTTAAACGGAATGATAATTTATTATTTGGATTTTGTTTTAACCTAAAACGATTATGTACTTTATTTTAGGTCTGTCTATGAATCTGAATTGAAAATATATGTGGAATTTAATTCCAAGCATTTCATCAAAATAATTGAAAGCGAAGAACTTATTGAAAAAGAAGTAAGTATAAGCTCTAAAGACCTATTTAAAGATGATTCTGATTTTATCAACTCTGAGTTGAAAAACTCTAAAAAGAAGGGAATACCTCAAAATGGTATAATCTTGACACAATCATATCAATA
>CAZUHM010000076.1:4336-11889 GCA_964620575.1 uncultured Methanobacteriaceae archaeon
GGAAACTTTGATAAATCTTTTTTAACAAAGATATTAATAACTAAAAATATGGAATAGATTAAGATGGATTTAAGAGCAGGACGATTTGATGAACAGATGACTGATGATGCAGCAGCCTTTTCATCAAGCATAGAATTTGATAAAAGATTATTTGAATCAGACATAAAGTGTAACAGAGCACATACAACCATGCTAATAGAACAGGAAATAATACCTGAAGAATCTGGTAAAAAAATATTAAAAGCATTGGACAAACTTGAAAAAGAAGGATTGGAAGCATTGGATTTAAACCCATCCTTTGAAGATATACATATGGCACTGGAAGATTACGTGACAAAAGAAATAGGTTCCGAAGCAGGATTTATGCATACCGGAAAAAGCAGAAATGATCAGGTATGTACTGATGTCAGACTAACACTTAAGGAAGAAATAGAAAGCACAGTATCCAACATAAAGGACTTTATTGCAACAATCGTTGACATGGCAAAGGAAAATACCGACACACTGTTTATCGCTTACACTCACCTTCAGCATGCTCAGCCAACAACCTTCGCACACCACCTGATGGCATATGCAAACGAATTAAGAAGAGACTGTGAAAGATTCATGGACACATATAAACGTGTTGACATAAACCCCCTAGGTTCTGCAGCATTAACAACCACAGGATTTCCTATAAACAGACAAAGAACAACAGAACTGCTAGGATTCAGCAAGCCAATGGATAACAGTATTGATGGTGTCAGTAGCAGAGACTTTGCTGCCGAAGTAATCTTTGATTATGCTATGTTATCAACCACACTGGGAAAAATATCCGAAGAAGTAGTAATCTGGAGTACATATGAGTTCAGAATGGTTGAATGTTCTAATGCCTACTCATCCACATCATCAATCATGCCCCAAAAGAAAAACCCTGATATTGCCGAATTGGCACGTGGAAAAAGTACCATTGCATATGGTGAACTGATGACAGTTTTATCAATGATTAAGGCAATTCCTCATAGTTACAATAGGGATTTGCAGGAAGTGTCTCCACACGTATGGAACGCTATTGACAACACCAATGATATTCTAAGAATTGTTCATGGAATGCTCAGCACATTAACCATAAACAAGGAACGTACCAGACAACTGGCAGGTGCAAACTTTGCTACTGCAACAGAACTGGCTGACATGATGGTTCGTGAAAAAAATCTTCCATTCAGAACAGCTCATCAGATAGTTGGTCAGATAGTATCGGATGCAATCAGCCAAAATATCACAACCGAAGATATCGATAACGACTATGTGGATAATGTTGCCCTAAAAGTTACTGGTCATAAACTTGATTTAGGAGAAGAACTGGTACGTCAAGCATTGGATCCACTAAAAAATGTTAAAAGTAGGACTGTTAAAGGTGGATGTGCACCTGAAGCAGTTATTGAATCTATTGAAAGAATGGAAAGTTTTTTAAAAGAAGAATGAATAAAATAATTAATAATTAATTTAAATTAGTTCATATTTCTAATGGGTGATTAAATGTTTGAAGAAAAAAATGAAATATATTATGTAATGGCAATAATTGTCGGAATATTGATTATAATTTATCCGAATCTTATTTCATACATATTAGGACTTGCTCTTATAATTTATGGGGCATTAATGATAATTAAATAGTTCTAATTAATTCAAGAGCTTCACCAGGTTCAAGAATACCTGCTCTGGTTTCTCTTAAAACTCTTTGTATAGAAAAAGGTCTGTACTGTGGATATTTCCGGTGAACCTGAACAATTAGTGGACATCCATATCCTTTTACTTTTTTTACATCATATTTTGTGATGATATTTTTAATTTCCGTCTTTTCCATTCTGAACAATGCCGGAAGATTTATTCTCATTTTATCTTCATTGAAAACTACTGCCTGTGAACCGGTAGATAGTAAATCTCCAAAAACTGTTATTTTAGCATCATATTCGTCCAATTTTTCATCTACTGTTTTATGAATATGTTTTGAGCATCTGCCGCAAGGGTGAATGATTCCTTCCAATGCATCATTAATTATTTTTGACATGTCCGTCCTGACGTATTCATGTTTGATATCCAGATTGCTGCATAGATTATCAATATTGTTCCTGAACTGTTTTGGTAATATTATTGTACCGGGATCGGCCGTTACTGCTCTAACATTAAATCCCAGTGATTTGGCAAGTAAAGTTGAGAAGCTGCTGTCTACGCCACCGGAGAGTGCAACTATTATTTCAGGAATATCATAAGCATCTCGGTCAATGTTTTCTTCAATGTATTTTTCTACAATTGTATTATCATATGGTGCTTCAGATTTTTGTTTAAGAAGAGTGTAAAGATTTGTGAAAGCCTCCGTATATTCTCTTGGAATTTTATCTTCAGAGAATAATTTTTCCAGGTGTTTTACTGATAGTTCTAACTGGTATTCTTTTATAATTATGTCGGTGTAGCTTATCACGTGGATTGACTGGAGTTTGAGCTTTTCACGCAGTTTTCCAACTACCCATCCTCCTTTACCTATGATTACTGATTTTTCAGGTCTGTCTGGTGTAATGATTGTCAATTCATTGTCTTCATAGTATATGTCTTTTATTTCAGGGTGTACCTCTTCGTGACCAATCTCTTCACGTATCCTGATAACTTCTTCAATTATTTCCTCTTTTGTGTACATTTAGTCCCTCTCATATATTTTTACTCTAATTTCTTTATCATTATCATATATGCAGTGATATCCTCGGATATCTGTGGTGTTGCTTGTTGAATCAATGTAGTATTTTGCATTTATTGAGTTTAGTTTGTCTTCCAGGCTTTCATTGTTTGCTGTCAATACTCGTGGTATTGTCGTGTATACGTATTTTTTGAGATACCAGCTGAACACCACTCCCCTGTCTGAGGATAGATTGTAGCTGGAATAGTTTTGGTCATAGTTTTTTAACCATTGTGTTGCTTCTTTTTCTTCGTATGTATGTGGATTTTCCTGTGTTATTGACATCAAATAGCTTACATTAATCGGTATCATTATCAGGAGCACTATTGACATTATTATGATAATTTTCTTCTTTTCTTTTATGAAATATCTTAGTGATTGTGTGAAGTAGTATGTTAGTGGTACAAGTATTGGTATGATGTAACGATCAACTTTTACCGGATGATAAGAATGTAATATAAAGAAAATTCCTATCCATAAAAACATAACATAATCCATTTGATTATCTTTATCAGGAAGCCATCTGTAATATAATAAAAGTATAACTACAAATACTATTTCCGTGATCATGTAAGGTATATGAGTATAACTAATTACACATAAAAGTGACAATAAGATTATGGCAAATACCTTCAACCTCTTATGAACCACTTCCTCCACTTCATAATGCCACAGGTTATTTGCGAACATAATCATATACAAAGCAACAAAGAGCAAAATAACGAATGATAAAAGTGTAGGAACATTCTCACTAGTCGACAGACTGATAAAATAACCTGGTGACACATTCAAGCTTGTCAAATATTCCGGCAGGTTCTGAATGTAATATAAGGGATTTAATTCATATCCTACATTGATGCTGGAAACCTGATTACTGCTGGAAACTTCTAAAAACTGGCTGATAAAAGGAATAGTTCCCTGTTTTACTATATACACACCACAAATAATGACACCCAACACTATGATAAAGCCTGATAGTTGCAACAATCGTTTTCTGCTAAGCTGCTTTTTAAAATCATTAAAATTCAGGAGAATATAGTAACCCATAACAATCAATATGAAACCCTCTGTAAACCTTGTGAAAAAGGCCAAAACAAAGAATATCAATGCCAGGTAATAGTAATTGAAATTGCTTTTAAGACCCTTGACTGTAAAAAACAATGCCCAGACAGCAAAACATAATGCTGGAACATCATTGGCACCAGTCAAAGCCCACGTAACAATTAACGAGAACATCGAAAATATTAAACAGGCAATAAAGGAAACTTCAGCCTCAAACCTTTCACTGAACAAAAGATAAATTCCCAGGGATAAAAAAACAAAAAGAATACCTGAAACAACAAAAAGTGAAGTTTCACCAACAAAACCTAACCTGAATGGAACTGCCGTTAAAAGGGATAAGACGGGCGGAACACTTAACTGACTTCCAATGTTGACATTGGAAAAAAGCATGGCGTTCTGTAAATAAACGAAGATATCCCAGTAACTTATTCCACGAATGCTCTGACAATAGGTTAAAATGGACGTATAAATCAGCATTACTATGAATAACAAAGTAAAACATTTATTGTTTCTTGACATGTTCCTTAAGTCAAACATCTTAACCACTCATTGTTCTATTAAATTCGTTAATTTCTTTCTGTAATTGGTCATTGTATTCAGAAGTATGAATATACTCAAATCCATAACTTTCCAAATACTTATTTTTATATATCTCAACTGTATTAAAAGTTTTATACTTGTTCATTCCAGGATAGTCTGTCTTATTTGGATTGGTGCAATCTATAAAGTACGATGCAGCCCAATGCGTTTTATTTCTCGACAGAATCTCCCTTGCAAAATCAACAGGATACGACTTGTTTTTCGTATTAGGAACACCCCGCTGACAATAGATATTCATGTACCATGATACTGCAGGCCAGTCATCCGAATACAACACTGTCGTATTGGTAACATTTTCATTTTCACTAAGCCAGCTGCATGCTTCCTCAATATCATGATAATCATTATGTGTTGGAAGAGCACTTACAAAGCTCAAAGTATTGACCAAAAGGAATATAATGAACAATACTGATATGATTCTTGAGGATTTGATGCTTTTTACCAGGCTAATATCATCAATCCTTTTATAGATAGCGTCAAGTGCAAATGTTATGAAGTATGCTATAAATGGAAGAACCGTTATAAAGTAACGGTCATTTTTTGTAAAGAGTATTGACTGAAATACAAGATAAACAACAAACAATGATATCATAACAAAATCAAAGTCCAGATATTCAATATCATATACCTCCAGGACTTTCCATAGAATATACAGAACAATTAAGAACAATACCGTACTGATAATATATGAAACATTGCCCAGAGTAAATAAGAACGTTACGAATAGTCCTAATGCTATCAGCAATGATATCTTCTGAGTATGTGAAATCTTATTGTCGCTGCTTTTTACAGTCTTCAGTATATTGTATGCCAACAATACAAATCCCAGTATGAATAATATTATGTAAACATATGACAATAGTGAAGGTATGTTTCCCATAGGATTAACTATAGCATTGAAATTATCAATATTCGGAACAGAACTGCAAAGATAATTCGGAATATGCTTTATGTAATACCAGCTGTCCGGAAGGAATCCAGAATCCATCACAACAGTATTTGATACCGTTCCACTAAACTGTCCAAGAAAGGGAAATGGCGTATCCAGGTGTATGTAGAACTGGTATAAAAACCATCCGACACTGATTACTCCAAGAATACCTCCAACAATAATATGAAGAATCTCCTTCAAGTCCACTTTTCTGATAATCCAGTAGAACGCTATTGAAAATACCATTACTCCTGCTGTATAACGTGACAGGAAGGCATATGCTGCAATTGGCAGTGCAAGGAAATAGAACTTGTTATTATACCTGTGTGAAATGAATATTAGATAAACAGTTAGTATTGTTCCGGTAATTCCTATAATGTCATTTCCACCAATTGCCACCCAGGAATAAAGCAATGTGAATGTCGCATAAATAACGCTTCCTACAAGACTGGTTTCTTGTCCGTATTTAAGTCTTAATAATAGGTAAAATGCAACTACACCAAGAATATAGAAAAATACGTCAATATTGAATATTGCTTCCTGATAGGGGTGTCCTGCAATAAGAAACATCTTTGAAAGAATCATAGGTAGAACAGGTGATATGCTTGGAACATCACCCCAGCCCATTTTTGCAAAGTTTCTACCATTTTCCAGATATAAATAGGTATCCCAGTTTCCTATACCGATGTTATACTGTGCTAATAGTTTTGGGATTGTGATTAGCAGTAGAAAAATAGTCAGTAAAAAAATGTAACATAGATCTTTTTTATGATCTGTGATAAAAGTTTTAATCCTGTTTATCAAGAAATTTCTCCCCATAAAATATATTTTCTAGTTTATGATTTGTCATTTATCAAAAATATATTTTAACATGAAATATCTTAAATACTTGAAAGAAGTTTTAGAAAAAGTTTTAAAGAAAAAAAATATTATTGGTATTTTTTTTAAAAAAATAAAAATAGTAGCATGGTTAAATAATTAAATACTTTGTCATAAATGAAAATTTAACCAACGAGAATAATTAATTTTTTAAATAATTTTGTTATAATCTATAGACTTAGAATTTTAATTTTAAAGCTAACTGAACATCTGAAGCTTTTACAGTTTTTCTACCTGAATGGGTTGCAATTTTAACTGCTTCTTCAGCAATAGCTTCACCATATTCGGTTAATGTGTTGGATAACTCGATTTTAGCGTCTTTTGTTGCTCGTGGAGCACCACCATTTGATAAAATTCTTCCTATAGGTGCTATTGGTAAAGTTTCCATATTATCACTCCTATAACAAATAATATATTTTTGTAGTATTTATATGTATTGTTTTCTACATCCTAAAAAAATTAACTTGATAATTGATTATACAAGACTTGTTATTTTGTTATGTAAACAAAAATCAACAATTAATTAGTATTTTAAGCATAAATCAATTTATTGTTATTTTTTGTAAAATGATAAATTAAGTTTTTTTATTGTTACATATTAACGTTACTTATTATTACTTTAACTATATTTTGAAAAACAATTATTGCTTTAATTATACCTTTAACAAGACAATTAAAGAAATTTTACTATTTTTCACAAAAGTTACTAAAAAGGCACTCTCTATATTCATAGTCCTGATTGAGCTTTGATTTATTATTTCATTTTTCTCATGATTAACCATATGAGAGATTAGAACTAATTGGAGTGCATAGAGTTTTTTAAATTATTAAAACAAAAAAATCACAATCAAAAATAAACATTGTATACTTAATTTAAGAATTTTATTAAATAATATTTATTAAGATTAGCATAATAAAAAATTATTAATAACAACCACATATCTTTTCCATATGGGCTATTAGTTTTTCCATATTTGAAAGAAGAGGCAATTACACTAATATTTCCAACAAACTATAATTAAAAGAAAAAACATATTATTATAATGATATATCATCGGATATAAAAATTAATTTACATAGCCAAAAAAAATACAGTGGGGAGTGTATTTTTGTCAAGAATAGCAATACTCGAAAAAGACAAATGTCAACCAAAAAAATGTAACTACGCCTGTATAGAATACTGTCCAGGAGTAAGAATGGAAGAAGACACAATAATAATTGGAGAAGATAAAAAACCAGTAATATCTGAAGAACTCTGTTCAGGATGTGGAATATGCGTAAACCGGTGCATATTTAATGCAGTAAACATAATCAACCTACCAGAAGTATTAAAAGAAGAACCAATACACAGATATGGACAAAATACCTTCG
>CAZUHM010000077.1:0-11749 GCA_964620575.1 uncultured Methanobacteriaceae archaeon
TTTCTTTCCATCCCTAACCTGTAGAGGTTAGGGTATTCGTTTTTAGATAAAAAAATGATAATATTGCTGCTAGATATTTGTTCATAAGATACCCCCTATCCTTTTTATAACTATATTATCTTTTTTTAAATATAAATTTTTTTCATATTAAAAATAATTATATAAGAGTTTTCAGAAGTATATAAGGGTAATATTGGGTAATATGGATGTTTCACCTGTTTTGTTAAGTTATCTTATCAAATAAGATAAAATTTGATGTGATAACATACATCATCTATTAATAAGTATGTATCCTGAAAGAATTGATAAAGGTAAGAAAAAATAGTAAAATGAGTATTTGAAGCTATGGAAAAATTATTTTTCTCTGATGAATTTGTAACATCACCATATATTTTGGCAATAGCTATACGAAACAAATAAATAGTTAATAAAAGAAATATAACTTTAAGATTATATCTTTATAATTTTTCTTTTCACATTAATTATTAAAGGAGGAAAAAGGATGGAAACAACTAAAATGTCTGGGATATTATCCATAATTTTGGGATTGATTTTTATAATTTTCCCTATATTTAGTTCTGCAACAATATCTCTTATCCTTGGAATAAGTTTATTCTTCTTAGGAATAATCATCATTATAAATGATTTTGCAGCAATCAATATAATTGTTGGACTTATATCGATAATATTTGGTTTATTATTCGTATTTGCTATTGATGCATTATCTTTCCTTGTAGGATTCCAATTCTACATAATAGGTATAATTATGATCTTAGCTGGTATATCCGGTCTAATAACAAAGTCACAAGTATCAAAAATTACTTCATTAATAATTTTGATTATGGGTATCATAATTATAGCTCTTGGATTCTTCTCATTAGCTCAACCATTATATGCAGTTATTCTTGTTGGTTTAACTTTAATTATCCAAGGTGTAAGATTATATCTAGAATAAATCTTCAATAAACACTTTTAATAGATTTTTTAATCTATTATTTTTTTTAAATGTCTATTTACAAAATTACTTTTTTTCTTACTTTGTTTAGTATTGTCGTCTATTTTATTATCTTTATATCAGTATCTGATAAATCTTCAGTAACATTTTCATTGCATGATTTCATTGTAACTCCGTCTTCGCAGTCATTTTGCATAATAAGAAGAACACGCAGACCTGCAGATGATACATATTCTAGTTTAGAACAATCAATGAACACGCTGTTTAGAGCGTTATCTTCCTTAATTTTCTCATAATTTGCAAGAAGCTTAGGTGCACTTAATGAATCTAAATGTCCTGACAGGATTAGATTAAGCCTGTCACCATCAACTGATGCATCTGCATTAAAAGACTCTGTTTCGGCATCAGAAAGATCAACCTTATCTGATTCATCAACTGTAATCTTCCATATACATACTCTCTTAAAACCTTCCTTAATATGGGCTACTATCTCTGGATTTATCTTTTCTAAACTTTTAAACTCTGGTACATGCTCTGAAAATGGAAGTCTCTCTAGTTTAAATCCCTTGGATGTAATATAATTAATTGCATTCTTCATATTTTCTTTAACATCCCCTAGGAGACTAATTGTTATTGTATTCTTTACTACCTTTACATCAGATTTATCTTCTATTCTATACTTTGACCTATACATAATCTCTCTTGTTCGGTCTCCATAGAAAGCTTTCACTATCAGAACGTAGAGAAGAGATATCTCAGGATCAAGAGTTATCCAATATCCACCATGCTCTGCAAGAATCTTCTTAATATTATCGCACATGGCATTCATCTCGGAATCTGTAAGATACATTAAGAGTCCTTCTGTTGTTATGCATACTTTTCCGTCAATCTTATCAAATGCAGTCTTAAGTGACTGATAATTAGTTGCATCAACACCCTCGAAATTGACAAAATTTTGCTGTTTTTCATCTAATAGTGACATAATGGCAGGTTCAACTTCATTAATTGTTGCAGGAAGGTCCATTCCAACAAAGTTCTTGCCACTTTTTGCAAATTCAATTGCTCTAGGTGTGAAACCACATGGCAAGTCAACCTCTGTAAAACCTGATTCCTTAGCTAGTTTTCCATTAGTAAAGTATCTTACATCCATAATAATGCTGTTAACAAAAAGGTCACCTTCATCGGCCTTAACAGTTTCACTGTCTTGTGTATCTTTCCGGGTAAGATTCAGTCTTTCTGCTATAGCCTTGGCATCATCATTACCTGTTGCTGCCAATTGAAAAAGAGTCATCCTGGCAGTATTAAATATGGGGTTTGTTCTTTCCAGTAAGTTTTGATCAATTTCTATTGCTTCAAAATTAAACATATTTTCCATAATATCTCCTATGAATATGAATATGTTTCCAAAATTATTAACTTAGATTAGTCTATTTTTATTTATTATCTAATTTAATTTAATGAACAATAAGGATTATCCTATTTTTCATATTTTTTCATATTATTTTCTTCAAATAATAATTTATTTTACTGTTATATCTTTTTGTCATAATTTATATTTTCTTCTAATAAGTATTATTATATTCAAAAAAAGTATTACACAAATAGCAAAAAAATAACTGATGAGTAAAATCATCAGTAATAATACACTTCTTCCATATCTCTACTATGATGTGATTATTTTTCCTTTTTCTTATTTTTAATCAATTCTTCCAATTGATCAAATTCACGATTTACGTACTGTTTTATCAGTGCAACAGATAATGTGGCTGTACCTACACCAGATAAAATAAATCCACCCCAAGCCAGTAGTAACGAATCAAGTTTTCCAATCGTAGTTTTTCCTGCAGGATCAAAACTATTACTTGTAAAAGCATTTGAAACCATAGCTATTGAATCTAAAGGAGAAACATTTTCAACTATCATAGTAAATAAAAAACTAACCAATATTATAGAAAATAACAAGATTATAGTTACTCCCAGACCATTGTTTTCAGTATATTTAACAAATTTACTATAATACACTTTCATGAAATATACATATCCAATTATATGAAATATATCATGCAATTCAAGTATAGTATCTCCAAGGACTACCCTAGCTAATGAACCAAACGGAATTAGTAAAAACAATATCAGATAATCCTTTGGGGAATTTCCTTTAACAGTAAGGGCAAGATATGTTGAAATAAGAATATCTATAATAAAGAAATAATAGGAACTATTACCCCAATCAAATATCAGATATAAATCAATTATTATAAAGACAAGTACCATTATCAAGTAAAATACCTGTTTTAAGTATACTATTTTTTCCTGAGGGAAATATTCATTCATTTTGAAAAATTTTGAATCCTTAAAGCTATCACTTGAATTAACATAGTTAATAAGATATCTGCCAATACCGACTATAGCAGCAAAAATTCCAATTTCAAATATTAATTGAATAATGGGAATTAGTATGTTTACCATGTCCATTATTCATCATCTCCTTCAATTAATTTTTCTATCTCTTCAAATTTATTTCTGAAATATTTAATTAAAATTGCCGCAGTTAATGTTGAAGCACTAACTCCTGAAATTACATATCCACCCCAAACCAGCAGTAAACTATTAAGTTTACCAGGTATTGAATTTCCAAAAACATCAAAACCATTACCAGTGAATTGATTAGAAATCATTACAATGGAATCTAAAGCATTGACTCCTTCTGAATATTGTGTTATAAAGAAACTAATAAATATTATTATAAATAATAAAACTATACTTATTCCTAAACCGTTTGAATTAGTATATTTCATAAACATATCAAAATTAAGTTTTGCCATGTATATGAATACTAAAACATGTATAATATCAACAGCAAATAATACTATATTATAATTAAACAATAAGAAAGTCAATGTTCCGTAAGGGATTAATAATAGCAATATGATTTTGTTTTTTGTTGAACTTTTATCTAATTTAACTGCAAAGTATAATGAAAGTGCTAGGTCATATATTGGAAAATAATATAGATATTCCAATCCTTCACCAACAAAAGAATAGAAAATATTTACAACACACAACGCCATTAAAATTAGATAAAAGAGCTGTTTTAATGTATGAACTTCATCTTCAGGCAAATAATTCTTCATATCTATATGATCGACATAATTACTTTTTATTTTTTTATAGATAAATTCACTTATAACTGTTAAAACTAAAAAAACAATTATTACAACAGCTAATTGAGTTAATGTCTGAGTAAATAAATCCATTAAAATTCACCAATTCTTTTTATATATTACTTTTTGTCTATTTTAATATTTAACATATTATGGTGTTGTCAAATTCTGTGGTAAACTTACACATTCGCCAGAAAACTGTCTTTGGCAATCCCACATTTCTAGTTAAAAATCCAGTACTAAAAAAGCATATAATCTCTTCAATGCCAAATCACAAAAACAAGAATAGATAAAATAATAAAAGAAAAAATAAAAGATTAACCACTTGTCAATAACAGTAGCTAAAAAAGTTTATTTCTAATAAAAAAAAGTATATGCTTAAAAAAAAGGGGGATAAGGAAGTTAATGAGGATATAACTGAGCAAACGAGTATAGGAAAAAGAATAATGAGAATGATTCTAGAAAAGCCGAGAAAAAACTTCCTAATATTTCAGAAAAATTCAGAATAAATACTATGTTTGATACTAATAAACATATTATCATAACCAATACCAGAAATCCCAAATAATCTAATAAACCTATCTTTTTAATTAAACCGAATATATGTTGAATGCCTGCTTGAAATTATGATTTTCCTCCATGTCAATTTTACCTAATGTACACATTGAGAACATAAACGTTAATGTAATAATAAATATTAACAGACAAATCAAAAGTGTAGATGAATACTGTAGGAACATCAAATCAGGTAATGCACCAATTACTTCTACAACATTCATTTCTCCAATTTCTGTAGCAACGTGATTTATCTCGTGAAAACTTCCAGAGAGATTGTTGAAAATGCCTGTCGGTATAGCCAGAATAATTGTAATCAATATTGTTAATATAAAATAATATGATTCAAGTAAATAATCATGCGCCGCTTCTTTCAATGATTTTTTAATGGATAAATTAGGTGAACCACCTTTTTTAGCTATAAGATGGAATATTATTTGTAAATTAATTCCCAGGACAAATAATGGTAGAATAATTTGTATAAGTATTATAGGCATTGTTAATGCATCATTGGATGTATGATGTAAGAAATGTTCTTGAATTAGCTCTGATAATAGAAACAGTACTAGTACCATTATAAATTGCTTATAATTTCTTATTGGAAATAAAATCGAATTTTTAATTATTTCACTTTTTTTCATCTTATTTAGACCCCCATACACTTTCTATGTGTATATTTTTAGTGCTTAATATTATTATATTTTATAATTTAGAATATTAGAAAAACTCTTAATTTCAAATTTTTTACAAATTAACATTATAAAAATAACACCAACAATTACCAATAAAATTATGCCAATTTAAGCATCTTTTTTAATTATCAAACATCAACCTCTCCCATTTAATGTAAAATCAATGTATGTGATGATTAAAAAATATAAATTCACTAGTAAAACATAATTAAACATAACTATGATAGTTTTACTAGATAAAATCATGTATTATTTGAAAAAAATAGTTAACATTATTAAGAAGTTTATTAAAAAATAAAAATTCTATTAAAAAAAATAATTTCGAAGCAATCTATACGATTGCATAAAATAACAATTATTCTAAATATAAAACTACTCCTTCTATGATTAAAGTTATACCTACAAGAACTGCGGCATAAATAGGGCTAACGAATGAGAATGTTCCAAGAACAAATCCTAGGATACCCATAATTAAAATCAATAATGAAGCAATTTTTGAAAGACTGGTATTTTTAATAAGGCCTGTAATACCAACTAGAACCATTAAAATAGCAACAGTATAAAATTGGAAACCTAAAAGGAATGATACTGCACTAATGTTAAACATGAATAATAATCCAATAATAATAGAAATTATTCCTACAATGATATTAATAGCAACAAATCTATTAAGTATAGTTACTAAACCAAGGAATACTAAACTTAGTCCAATCAGTACAGATACTGCAAAAGAACTAAAAATAGGGAAAATTACAAAAATTAATCCTAAAATGATAGATAGTATTCCAGACATTTTATTTAACTCCATATCTTTTCCTCCATATTTTTTAATCACTTTTCTATAAGTGAAAAGAATAATTAAAAATAATTAAACTCTAAATATATTTATAACATTACTAATATTAATAATTGGTGAAAATATACTTATATATGTAATATTCAGATAGTAAAAAAAACAAGGCAAATTTTTTGGTGATTTTACAGTTATTCCTACTTAACTTATTATAATTTATTCAGTATATGACATTAAGTGTTTCTGATAAATAATCATTAAACAATGATTTTTAGCAAAATATTACCCTAATCCTTCAAAATAACAAATTAAAAGTCAATACTGAAAATTTTAATGGGGGGAGAATATGTCACATAGTGACACTCTAAGATATAACATTAACTTTTTAAGTTATTTATATTCTCTTTTAATATTTTATAAATCTTTTCTGCTCCAATTATTTCCTCATCACCTACGTTCCAACTTGAAGGATGTAGTATGAATGGTTTGGATTGATCTCCACCGATTCCACCGTGACTTCCAACCAGTTCTTCAAATGCACATACTTCATCGGCTTCTTTATCATAAAAACTGTTTACTAGTATGTCTGGCGTATGTTCAAATGAACTGGTTCTTTTTAAATGTCTGACAATATTTCTTCCAAATCCTTCCAATGGGTTTTCACCTTCAATTTTACCCGTATCCAAGTAATATGTTCCATTTTTTCCAATAGCTAAATCGCCATGTTCCCTAGATTTTACTAATATAAAACCAATATATTCATTATTTATTATGCCTGGTATTAATTCTGGGAAATACTTGTTTAGTTCTTCATATGTTAATCTTTGAGTCCATTGTGTTAGATATATCATTGCAAGGTTACCTGAAGCTAATACAATGACTTCTGAATGGTCTAATTTTTGTTTTTCTTCTGTTTCTTTCTTAATTTTTTCATTTTTCCTTGAAAATGGAATGTAATCTTCTGTAAAATGGTCTTCGTTTGATGTCATTTTTGCAAACATTGTCATGTCTTCGGGAAGTAATGATTTGACAAAATCTTCAAATGTTTGTCCATATCTTTGGGTAAATGTTGCTCCATTTGTTTGTCCGTGATCTGATTGAATTACAAATTGGTAGTTTCTGGGACAGTATTTATTTGCATCGGTTAGGTGTTTGATTTGTTTGTCCATTTTTCTCAAAGCATACCATGCATCTTCATCTCTTACTCCTGAGTGGTGGGCTATTTCATCATAACCCAAGTATGTTGAGTAGGCAACATCAATGTCTCCAACCATCATGTCCCCTATTAGTGTTGATGTATTTATTTCACTCATAAATACATTTGTAGCTGCTCTGGTTGGAATGTATACGATTCCACGTTTAATTCTTGGTCTTATATTTTTTATTTTATGTGTGATTTGTGACCAGATTTCCCTTATCATATCTGCCAGGAACAATATTACGATTCGTGCAAAATTGCTTGGATTGGAAAATACGGAGTACCATGCTTGGTTGTATAATTTTTTGAAATCCAGTATTTTACTGAAAGTAAATATTACATTATCTGTGTCTCCTGAGAATAAATTTGATCGACTTGCTCCGTTATCTGCTAGTAATCCGTTTCCGTCTGAAATTCTTCGTTCTAATTCCGGTACTTTAGTTATTCCTGAGCATTGCATCATCTGGTTATTGTTACTTTTTTCTATCCATCTGAATGCAACAATGCCTTCATTGTTTCCATGAAGTATTCCTGCTTGACTTGCACCGGTTTGGGATGATAAGTCTGTCTCCCACATTCTAAGCTGATAATCATCGCTATCAATCATTTTTTTAAGTGTAGGCATATGTCCTTTTTGAACTGCTTCACATAATACTTCGTGAGCTAGTCCGTCTATTTCTACAATTATTACTCCAGGATAATCTTTTATTTCGGTTTTTCTTTTCTTTTCAGCATCACTTAAAACTGACCTGTAATATGAGCTGTCATCTTCTATTGTTATTATTGAAGATAGTACTGTTGTGACTGCAGCCATGGCTAATGGGGCAAGTATTAGTGCAGGACCATTAATTTGTATATTAAATGATGGTGCGATAATCTGAAGTAGAAGTCCGTTTAGTATTAGTGTTCCTACTCCAAATGTTAATACTAAAAATGGCATGGCTATTCTTGTTAATATAGGCCAGAGCAATGCATTAATAAAACTTATATATATTACTAATAGTAATATGTCACCAAAGTGAATTATTTCAACTCCTAGTCCAAAGAAACCTATTAAATATATTCCAAGGATATTTCCTATAAATACAATTAAACTTCTTTTTAAACTTCTTTTAGGAGATTGTTTTTGCTTCATTATTTCCATAGTAATCAAATGTTCTAATTTATTATTTTTTTCAAAAAAAATTAATTCATATATGGTCTAAAGTGATATGTTATCTTGATTGTTTAACGAACTAAATATTACAATCATCAGTAATAAAAAATACCCTTCCACTGAGGAAACTTCTGAAGTAACCATTCAGTATACTCATTAGGAGACAAGAACTGGTCATGTCTCCAAGCTCTCTCATGTCCTAAATGATATGAATGCCAATGTTCTTTAGCTAGAATTTCTCCTCCTTCTTGAGCGAGAGAATCACTTCGTTCTAAGCGTAAATATAAGAGAATATTTTAAATAAATTTATTTCTCTGATGTTCTTTAATATATTTCGTCATTTCAGATAAATATTCTCTATGGTTACGTAAACTTTTCTCAGTATATCTTTGATGAAATTCAACCATAATAATCCATCTATATAATATTATATACTTAATTTTATATATATTCTAAAGTGATTCGGTATCTTAACTGTTTAACGAACTGACAGCATTGTAAAATTATAATAAAAAATTATGAAACAGATTTATAGTATTTATATATAATTATGACTATAAAAAAATAACTAGAGAAGAAATGATATATCATACTACTAATAAAAATCAAAGGTGAAATTATGAGTCATGAAGATGGAAAAAGATGCTGTGGAAGACCACTAGAAGAAAAATGTGAAGACAGTGAAGAAAAAAACTGTAAAAAAAGAACATGGACACGGCCATGGTAAAAACTGTAAAAAAGAAGATGGACAACACGTCGGACATCACAGAGGACGTTGTTGTCATAGAAGAGGACAACCAAGAATGATGATTAATGGAGAAGAAATATAAATTTTCCTCTCTTTTATTGTTCGTTAAAGTATTACGATAATGAAATAATTTAGACAAATCGATGGATGCAGTCTAAAATGATTCGTTATCTTAACTGTTTAACGGACTAATCTACTAATATTATTATAAGAAAAATATAATTGCTTTATCGTTTAGGAGTGGTTAATATGGCAAAAGAATTTAAACGTGAAAACTTATTATTTTCCCTTTGTGGATTAAACTGCAGTTTATGTCCAATGTATATTAGAAGAGAATGTGGTGGTTGTAAAGAAGGAAGCATGTGTTATCAGGGCTGTCCCATAGCACCATGTAGTGTAAAACATGGTGGTGTGGATTATTGCTTTGAGTGTAATGAATATCCATGTGAGAAATATGAGGGAGTAGAAGATAATGACTCATTAATTACCCATATAAATCAGAAAAAAGATATGGAAAAAGCAAAGAGAATTGGTGTTGAAAAATATAACCAGGAACAAGCCCATAAAGTAGAAATCCTACATTTATTCCTAGATAATTATAATCCCGATAACAATAAGGAAGTATTTTTCTGTACTGCGGTAAACCTACTACCATTAGAAGACCTGATTAACATAACAGATAATTTAGATGAAAATACAGAAACTATGAGTTTAGAAGAAAAATATGCTTATGTTAAAGATAAATTATTTGAATGTGCAAATAATAATGGTATAAAAATAGAGTTACGTAAAGGAAAATATAATGAAGAAAAAATAACCTTTAATTAAGTAATTGATTAATCATTTATTAATTGATTTTTGATAATAATCAGAAATCATTTCCTTAAACTTTTTTTTCCTCATCCCACTATAATTCTTGAAAAACTTATTTTCCCATTCAGTCTAAAGTGATTCGGTATCTTAACTGTTTAACGAACAGAATGACATGACTTTAATTAAAAAAAAGACAATTAGTTAAAGTTTAAATATGAAAAAATGTAAAATTGAATGAAATATAATTTATATTAAATATTTCATTGACATATTATGAAGGTATAATCAAATTTATTCTGTGTGATTTTCTTCATGAGAATGTTCTTCACCTTCGGAATGTTCATGGGAATGTTCTTCGGCCTCGGAATGATTATGTTCATGTTCTTCACCTTCGGAATGTTCATGGGAATGTTCTTCACCATCATGGTGGTGATGTTCTTCAAGGGTGATATTGCCTTCTTCATATACATGCAAAGCATTTGAAAGGGCTACTAGAGATACTAGTATAATTAATGCTATGATAACTATTGATTTGACGTTCATACTATCACCTATTCATTTAATGCTGGAGTTAATTCAGGTCTTACTTTTTGAAGTGCATTCATTACTACAATTGTAATTAAACCTTCTATTACACCCACTATCATTTCTATTGGTGTAATGACTGTTAATCCGAAGGTTAATGGATATACTCCGGCAATTGCATATTCAATACTTACTATTAATCCAAGTAATGTTATTGTTCCAAATCCTGATACGAATAATGCAAGATTTTTGTCGAAACCTTTGACAAAATGATATATGTAATATGCTATAAATGGTGCAAGTATTGACAGGTTAAATAAGTTCATTCCTAGCGTACTTATTCCACCTTCTCCCATGAATGCCTGTGCTATTGTTACGAATGTGTAAACAAGGGCTGAAGCATCAAGGTCATATAGTGCCATTACTGTTATCAGTGATATGTGTACACATGCAGGTACTGGCAGTGGAATTTCCACTAATTGAACTATTAATATTGCAGCAGCAAATACTGCTATTACAGGAATGTTTTTTTCCCTATGATTTTTTCGATATTTGTTAAAGAGTACAATCATTAATATAATGTATAATACTGCATATATTCCTAATTGTATTGGATCAGATATTAATCCATCAGGTATGTGCATTTTTATCCCCCTATAAATTAAAGTATTACTTATAAATCATTATCAATTATTTTTAATTAAATAATAAATTTTATTTAACTATTTTTGAAATACACATTTCTAATAAATAATTTAGAAAAAGTAATATAAATAGTTAATATAACCCTAAGGAGTATACCCATAGCAATTATTAATTTTTTTTAAATTTCAATAAATCATAATGGATTTTATTTAATTATTTCAATACTTTACCCCCCATAGTATTAATAAAAGAATTATAATCAAATAATAAGAAAATAAGAATATATGAACATATCCTCATAGATTATTTTTCCATCCTTTGACATTTTTCAAGCAAAAAAAGTAATACATTTTAGAATAAAAAATTGTTATGAATCACATTCATTAGATAAATTTAGGTATACCTAAAAATTATATATTCCAAAAAACATAATAAAATTATAAACTTTTTTTGGCTCTGTAGAAATCCCTATTTTTGTACAATTTGAATCGATCTGTAAATATTG
>CAZUHM010000078.1:0-11647 GCA_964620575.1 uncultured Methanobacteriaceae archaeon
TTCCTCCTTTTTATTTAATTAACTATACCCACAGTAGTGGAACTTATTTTTTTTAACTTGATTATAATATCTGTACTGACTATATTTTTTTGTTAAAAAGCCTATACTTTTTTACAGTGTCAATCATACTATTATATCCATGATTCTATGAAAAAGTAACACTATATCAAAGTTTAACATAGTCCTTTAAATAGAAACTAATAATAAAATATTATTTAAACAATAATTTTTTTAGACGGTGCATGAAAATGAAAATTAAACATACCCATCTATTATTAATGTTGTTTGTTTTAATATTATCTGTAGCAACAGTAAACGCGGCAGATACGGATTCTGATGATACTGATAAAAAAATGGCGGAATCTGATGCTGATAGTGAAGCTGTAAACCAGATAATAAAGAAAAACAACCAAATAACAAAGACAAGCCCAACAACAACTAAAACTAAAGTAGATGTTGAAGCGGATAAAATTGCAGTAGAATATAATAAGACAAAATATTTAACTATAGAACTAGAAGACAGATATGATAATCCAATAAAAAACACTAAAATAAATGCTAAAGTGATTTCGAAAACGAAAAATCAAACATATTCCCTAACATCAAACAAATATGGAATAGCTAAATTAAATACAAAAAATCTCTGCATGGGCAATCATAAAGTCATAATCACTTCAGGTAGTAACAAATACCTCATTAATAAGCAAACAAGCATATTCGTAGGTAAAAAAGAAACTGTGACACTAAAATTAAATACAGAGAAAACACTGGATAATAATGATAAGATAAAACTTGTGACAAAAAGAGATGAAGAAGATACTGAGGTTAGTGTAGCATATGTTGGTGTTCCAAAATATACCCAGATCATAAAAGCCAAATTCTATTTCAAAAATAAAAATACTGGTAAAATTTACACAAAAATCGATTCAGCAGAATTTGATGATGGAAGATGGGAACTGCCAAATGAAGATTATAATAGACAGAGATACACTTTAACCAAAGTTGAAGTAGACTATCTGACAAGCAAAACAACAAAGACCACAACCACAATCAACAAATCCCAAAATAATACTAACAAGATAACATCCACTACCCAAAAGGTTAAAGCACATGTGGAAGCAGATGAAGTGGCAGTAGAATATAAAAAGAACAATTATCTGACAATCAAACTAGAAAATAATAAAGATCAAGTAATTAAAAACACAAAAATTAATGTTAAAGTATATACAGGAAATAAAACCAAAACATTTACATTAACAACCAATAATAGAGGTATAGCCAAACTTAATACTAATAATTTATCTCTAGGAAATCATAAAGTAATTATCACTTCAAATAATGAAAAATATTTAATCAATAAACAAACAAACATATTTGTAGGTAAAAAAGAAACTGTAACTATCAGCAGTGTTAATTCTCAGAAAATACTTAAAAATAAGGATAGCATTAAAATAGTTACAAAGAAGATCAATAACTACAAAAATGAAGTTAATGTAACATATTCTGGTGTTCCAAAATATACTAAGATTATAAATGCCAAATTCTATTATAAAAATAAGAATACTGGTAAAATTTACATAGAAACTGATTCAGTAGAATTTGATGATGGAAGATGGGAATTACCAAACGAAGATTATAATAGACAGAAATATACTTTAACAAAAGTTGAAGTGGACTATGTGACTTCCAAATAATCATACCCCACCCCCTTTTATTCTTTTTTTTAAAACCTGACCTTCGAGGTTAAAATATGATAAAAGAATCAAACGATAATGAAATAGAAGATTTGATAATAAATAACCGTATAGTGAAACATAGTGTTAACGGACTTTCACGTCTTCTGATATTATGGATAATTAAAAATAATGAAAATATCCATGGATATGCCATTATGAAAGAATTAGATAAATTCTTTTTTCATTTAATAGAAGAAGGTGTTTTGAAACCATCAAATTCCAGTAAAATATACCCTATTTTAAGAAACCTGGAAGAACATGGGACAATAATTGGCCAATGGCATCAACAGGATAATCAAAGAGTAAAATATTATAGTTTAACCGGACAAGGATTAGAAATATTTGAATATCTACTTAACAAAATGGAATATATATTTAAAAATGACCAATGGCAATTACTATTAAATGACGTTAAAGAACAATAAATCATTTTATCCAGATAAATACTTACCACCAGTAGTGTTATATTCAACGTGATTAAGAAATTCCGGGAAGTTGGACATAACTCTTAAATCACTTTTCTTATTAAAATTTGGGCTCTATTGCAATTCTACTTCTTTTATTCGAAAGTGTTACGTTTGATGAATTAATCATTTGATTGTGTTTTGTAGTTGTTCAGAATCCGGTTGATAACTTTTTTTCAAATAATGGCTTATAATTTTTTTAATATAAAGATACTGTAAAAAAGTATAGGCTTTTTTCGCAAAAAAAATTTTCTAATTTTATTAATTTTTAATGGATTTGATCTTTTAATTTACTAAATTAAATGATGAATGAATTATACACGCACATCATTATGAAGGAATTATGTATGATTTAGTTTGGGAAGTAATCAAAAAAGATATTCCTGAATTAAAAGAGTATCTAGAGAAAATATTGTAATTAGTAGATGCTCTGTTTAATCTTATCTCAGGGAACAGATTTCCATTCATCTAGAAAGCAGACTCATTCCCATTTAACATCCTCTAACATATGACTACTTTGACTAATATTACAATAAATATTATTTGACATTTACCCACATATTATATTTTAGGATAATAGTCTGTTTTATATACACCTGTTAAATTCAACGTATACTCCTAGTTGATTCTTGTTTTATACCGTCTTTCAAAAAGAGACTCATTAGCTTCCTTATCCTTTACTCTATTATAGTCACTTACTAATGATAGAAATCCTTTATTTTAGTATTTTTTTTATTAAGTTGTTTAAGATTATTTTTCTTTGTAAATTACATATTTTTCTTGAATTATTTATATCTTTTATACTGTCAACTGTGTGTTAGACAATTCTAATGTTTTAGAATTAACTTTAACATATGTATATGATAATAAAAATATTTGATTTACTGAAGTAAGATTGCATCTACCTCACCCATTTATTTCTTCATTAAATAAAAACATAAACGCCTAACAATATGCCCAGTAAAACAACATTCAGTACTGTGAATCTAACCAAATACGTAATTTTGAATTCATTGTACTCACGAATCAGAAGTTTGAAAGATATCAGATTGGCCATCGATGCTATTAGTGTTCCAAACCCACCCAGATTAATTCCAATGATGATAGCTTCATAATTACTGCTAAAACCTGAAAGTAACATTGCTGCAGGAACGTTTGATATTATCTGAGATACCATTATGCCAAATATTACTTCATTACCTGTTATCAGTTGTCTGAACAGTTGACTGAAGAATGTGATGTTTTCCATGTTTCCAATCAGGATAAACAGTGCAATGAACGTAAGAAGCAGGTAATAATCTACGCCGAACAATACTCTTTTGAGGAAATGTTTCCTGTTAAACTTCACTTCTCCCAGATTAGGTAAAGTAATTTCATCATTCGGTATTATAAAAATTACTGCAAGCAGAAACGCTACAGAAACAATCATATACGGTAAGAGTATAAGCATGAATGAATCAAAAGGGATTTTTGACACCGTATACATGACAATATTGTGTGGTGCTCCCGTTGGCAGGAACATGCATCCAACGTTTGCAGCTATCGTCTGCAGACATACTGTTACAATTGCAAGATCTGTACGGCGAACTTTTTTCAGAGCCAATATCGCAAATGGTACAAATATTATCAATGAAACATCATTCGTTATAAAAATTGAACTAATAAAACAAATCAATACTAGTGTCAGAACCAGTCCTCGCGTATTACCTGTTTTCGACAGGAGTTTTCTTACCAACACTTCAAATACTGCGAAATTTTTTAGTATTTCAACTATAAACATTATCACAAGGAGCAATATAATCGTATCCCAGTTAATATAGTTAAAATAATTTATATTAGGTTTTACGAAAAAACAGGAAATAATTGCTAAAATTAATGATACTGCAAATACAGTTTCGTTTTTAAAAAAGTTGTATGTTTTTTCCACTAATTTAGCCATGTTAATATTTATATTAATGAAATTATATGGAGTTTTTTGTTTTAATATGAAAGTATTCTTAATTCATACTTTCCAATAATTATCAAGTTATTCATGAGTTAACATAGATTCCAATACACGTTCATACAAAAAGAAAATAAGAAGAACATACTCCTTGAAAATATTTTTGTAACTCAGCATACTTTTTAGTATATACACATACATTATTTAAACAAAAATCCCCTTATTAATAAGATTGCTATATTCAAAAGCTCATAAAACAGTTCACAATCACATTAATTATTTAAGAGATTAATCAATGACCATAAGTGATTGAGAACTATTCACACTTATTTATTTGTGTTTGACAATGAGTAAATACATACTTACTGGATATATAAATACATTATAAGCGAAGTTTAACTAGAAAAATAGGAAGTAAAAAAAATAATAATAAAGGTGATTATGATGTCTAGAGATGATGTGATGTGGGAAGCAGGTGAAGTGGAAAATGGTCGTCTGAATTTAAATGACTGCGATTATCCTGATGAAGTAGAAGAGGAATTGGGAGCTATGAATTTTGATTCACGCGGAAATTACAGAAGATCATCCCCCAACTGGAGTCAAATGAACAGTAACCAGAACAACAATCAGAAAAAGGATAATGGTGATAAGGACTTCTATATGATGTGTTGTGGCGTACTGTTAATTCTTTTAATATTTTCAATAATAATGGCATGGTTTTAACATTAATAGAAATCATCACATTATTTTTTGTGTGACCGTAGCTTTTTTGTGTACTGTCATACAAGCAATACATATAATACTGTTTTACATCTTCTTTTTAAGTGTTTATCTGATTTTCCCAGTATTTTTCATTATAACTTACTCCTAGGTTCTCCCGTGCTTTTTTATATTCTATCAGTGGTGTATATTCCATTTTCACTTTCATGTTCTTCTCGTCATTATCTCAATCCCTTTCTTCGTGTTGAAATAGGTTGTAGTCTATGAGTATTTCCTCCTCCCTTTCAAAGTTTAGATTTTATATCTCATCATATTCATATCCCCAACTGAGGAGTTCTTCTATGAATTTGTCCGTTGGATGTTTTTCTCTTGAGTCATTCGGTCATATATATCCAAAAAAGGATTATATGATCCATGGAATATTTTATGAATAGACATTGAAATTTTTTTGTAAAATTCTCATTGATTATTTTGGTGAATTTTTTCACAATTTTGATATATATTTAGTGAATTTTTTCACCAAATATTTATGTAAATGATTATATATATTATTAATAAAAGGGGGTAAAAAAATGGATGAATTCGAAATTAAAAGTTATTTGTTAAGAGTTATTAATACCACTCCCAGACTAATTGGTGCTAAATTAAAATATGAATATAAATATTTAAGGCAAAGAAAAGAATTTTTCGAATTAAAAAGCTATGTAGATAATTTTTTAGAAAATATCAATCAAGATAAATTCTTTATTATGCCTGGATTGAGAGGTGTTGGAAAAACTACGATAATATATCAGTTATATGATTATTTGATTAATGAAATTTCTTTAGATTCTACAAGAGTTTTATATCTGGATTTGGAAAGATTAAAAGATGAAGCAAATATTAATATAATGGACTTTTTTGACGTGTTCATTAAAGAGATTAACGAAAAATATCAATATACTGATAAAGCATTATTCATTTTTGTTGATGAAACACAATATGATATGAATTGGGAAAGTCATGCAAAGCTCTTATATGATGAAAATGTAAATGTGTTTACCATATTCACTGGTTCAAATGCATTAAATTTACAAATGAATGCAAATACTGCAAGACGTTCAATAATCAAAGAGTTATATCCCCTAAATTTTAAAGAATATTTAGAAATCAAATATAATTTAAATTTTCCGAATAATATTAGTGAGGTTATCTTTAAATTATTATTTAGAGGAGACATAACGAAAATTAAAGAAATTGAAAAAGAAATTCATCTAAATTTTTCATCCAATCTGGAAAAAAATGTTAAGCTTCTTTGGGAAGACTTCATACAATATGGCAATTTACCATTCGGACTATACAAGAAACATGTTGACTTAATTAAAGAGACTATGGAAATAAAGGACAAAATAATAGAAAAAGATATGACTTTAATAAACTCCTTTAATTCAGATACATTACATGCTGCATTAATATTAATTAATTTAATAGCCAAACAAAAACCAGGTGAAAGTTCGTTAAATAAACTATCCGATACTTTAGATATTGATAAAAATACTGTAAAAGAATTATTGAAAACTTTAAAAAAGACCGGATTAATATTTTCGATAGACAGTTATGGATCCACATCTAAAAGAAGTAAAAAAAGAAAAGAATATTATTTTTCATCAACACAAATCAAAGCAGCATTTTTTTTAAATAAAGGTGATGTTTCCAACAATTATAGACAATACCTTGGTATTTTACTAGAAAATTTAGTAGCATCACAACTAAATAAACTAAAAATGCAAAAAGGAGACAGTATAGAAATATATTTTGATTCAAAAAAGGCAGGAGTAGACTTTATAATTAAAGATTTAAATCATAAGGCAATACCTATAGAAGTAGGAATAGGTAAAAAAAATAAAAAACAGATTAAAACAGCCATAAAACGATACGATGCAGATTATGGTATTATCATATCAGATAAAACTGATTATTTAATTAAAGATGAAGACGTGATATTCATTCCGTATAAGATCTTCTCTTTAATGTAATCATTTACACGGAAATATATCTTTTAGACTAAGAATCAAGTTTTCTCAGAAGATAATTTAAAAAGTTATAAAAAAATTGATAAATAATATGAATTTCATGACTTTTCCATCAATATCTTTCTAATTTTTTGTAATTATACTTTATCCCTGGATGGAGGTAACTCATAATGATATGTTGGATGTTGTAAGATATGTATTGCACAAATTAACTTTGATTGTGTGTATGTAGCCAATTACCTGTTATAGTTTGCTTGGGTATTGTTACATTGATTTTATAGTGTTTTCATTGACACAAAACTAATTAAATTAAATTGAAATTTTTTATCAAATTTATTTGATATTGTTTATATATTAATGGGGACATAATAATTATATAGTTAGAAAAATACTGTTTCAACAGCACACCTCAAATAGTTTTACAATACAAAAACTATTGAAAAGAATAATGAAAGTAAAAAAATAATCACGTGGTGATAAATATGAATATATTTTTTAAAATAGGGAAAATAATCTTTAAAATATTTGCTATGTTTGTAATTTTACTTGCATTATTGCTAGAAGAACTATCTAAAACAAAAAATCTCGTCAACAAAAAGAACAAGACTAATGAGATAAAAAAATCATTCAATACCTATCCGATACCAAAACATTACGGATATTAAGTTACCTATTTGCTATACTTTTTTTTAATTTTTTTCTTCGTTATACTGTCCTCTAACGAAGAATAAAACCCTTTTTTTCTTTAATGAATAAAACTTTAGAAAAAACGAAGTTTTTTGTGAATAGAAAAATTTTTGTGGAAAAGATTATGAAGAACTGAAAACAGTTTGTCAAATACCAGATATAATTGCTTATAAGAAAATAACCACAAAGCATATGAAGGTTTATAAAAAATTAAAAGAAATTCTCAATATAATATATCTTACAAAATTTGTTACGCCAAATCTCAGTACTTTTTTAGTTAATTTTTTATTTACTTTTTTAATATAAAGTACTTTAAATTGACGAAGTTTTTATTTACTTTTTCTAAGTAAAGTACTTTAAATTAAAAAACTATCTCGTAATTTAATATGTAGTACAAATATCGTTTGTAGCACAGTATTATGTAATTGATTGTACTGACATTTTTACCCATTTTTGATAGGACTCTTTCTCTTGGATGAACTGATTTATAGTTGATATAATAGCATAATCTATTCATTAAATGATAATTATTAACCTTATAACTAACACTATAATCAAGATTATAACTTGCAGGGCAAATTCAAAAAAACAGATCAAACATACTTCATGATAAACTCTGAAGATTTAAAATAACTATACATCAAGCATCTACCAACAGTACCCATCAATACCAGAGTCAAAAAGCTGCATGTCAAATCAGCAGAGTTTATAAAAATCAAAAACGAAAAAAAAGAACTGAAACTAGAACTAGATATCCTTAGACAGACATTGAGATTATAATCCTATAGATGAATTGATGAAAGAATAGTAAAACAAAATTAATCAAGCAGAAAAGTTTATTGAAGAATCTGAAAAATTCATATGATACGTAAAAGGCAAAAAAAATAATTCTTGTCAATTTCCTAACATGAAAACATTGCAGTGATGAAAAATAATAAATGATGGGGGCGATGGTGGATTTTGTATGTAAAATATTTGAAAAATAAAACAAAATTTAATAATAATATTTTGACAACAAGAACTATGGCTAGTATACTCTGCTTATTTACAGAATGCTACTAAATAATATATGACTTAAGCATATATTATCTTCCTGTCTAAAATTCTATTTTTATTGCATCAAAATCACAGAGGGGTATGTTGCTCTGAGCTCTTTTTTCAAAGTGTATTATGCCCTCCTTTTCAAGCTTTTTGACGTGTGGTTGAATTGTACTGATATTTTTACCCATTTCATTTGATAAAGCTCGTATGCTCTTTGGATGAGCTGATTTGATAGTTGATATAATAGCATAATCTATTTCATTAAATGATAAATTGTCGGATATGAAAACAAATTCTTCTTCAAAGGTTGCATCAGGATTATTATGGTAGTATTTCCAATTGTCCAAGTCAACAAGTAATTTCATATTGTTTGTTTTATCTACTATTTTTTCTAGATTTTCTATTGAATGATATTGACTTTCTAGATTATCAGTAAATTGACTGCCTTTCATTCTCTTTACTAATGAAATTATCATTCATACCAACTCCATTAACAGTTCTTCTAAATTTAATTTCTCATTATTTTTAATATGATTTTTTATTATTAAAAATAATTCATCTACGGAATATTCTTTAATTTTTAGCCGATCCCTATGGTTTTTTGGGTTATAATGTACATGAACTCCTCTTGAATGATAGTTATCAAAGAGAATATTGTCATCCATTATCACTATACTCCACCCATTTGGTGTTATTGACTTATATAAAGAATAATCTAATATTTTTATAACTTTTTGACTTTTTCTATTCATAACATTTTATATACCATTATTTAAAATTACATATATAAATATGTTCGTATTTTTCAAACAATTATTAATCAAGAATAAATCAATGTTTGGTATGGTTAATATATTCTTTGTATACTCTGTTGATAAGTATATATATTATTTTTTATAAATAGCCGATATAGGTGATTTAATGGAAACTAAAGCCATTAAAGTAAGTTTAACAAATTATAAAAGATTAACAGATATTGGATATGAGAATGAATCATTTAATGATATAATATCAAAAGTTTAGATGATTATGAAGAATATAAAGAAATTAAAGACCTGGTTGAAGCTGATAAAGAATTTGACAATGGTGAAGGAGTTCATTTTTCTTTTTTAGAAGAACTTGATGCATATTTGGATGATTAATATGGAACTTAAGTTTAAACGTTCGACTTTAAAACAACTGAAGCATTATAAGAAAAAAAAAGTTCTGAATAATTGTATATATGTAAGACGTATAGAAGATAGATCAAAAGTATATAATTAACATCTAAATTGATTCGTTATCTTGGTTGTTTATCCAACTATAAAAAGAACGTTATCGTTGTTACTCCTACAGTCAAACTTTAATACTTTATAGTCCTATAAATAGTATTATATCAAACACCCTTGACAAAAAAATATGGAGATAAACAACATGACAGAATTCCAAGAAAAAATACAAAACTTCTCAAAACAACTAAAACAAAAAAAAGAAGGCATAAACACAGAAGAAACAACCAAAATAGCACTCATATACCCATTCGTACGACTACTAGGATACGACACAACAAACCCTCTAGAAGTACGAGCAGAATACACCGCAGACATCGGAGCAAAACAAGGAGAAAAAGTCGACCTAGCAATACTACAAGACGGAAAAGTGAACATGATAATAGAATGCAAACCCATAACAACAACCCTAGAACAACAACACCTATCACAATTATACAGATACTACAGCCTCACAGAAGCTAAAATAGGAATACTAACCAACGGAATAGTATGGCAATTCTACGCAGACAGCAAAAAACCAGGAATAATGGACGAAACACCATTCCTGGAAATAAACCTGGAACATCCAAAGAAATCCAACATAGACAAACTAGAAAACTTCACAAAAGAAAAATTCAACCCACAAGCAATAGAAGACAGCATCAACGAACTCAAATACAAACACGACCTCAAAGAACGATTACTTGAAGAATTACAATCCCCAAGTGATGAACTAACAAGAGTACTGACCAAACAAGTCTACGATGGAGTAGTAACACAGAACGTTATAAAACAATTCAGAGGATTAATACGAGCAGAACTACAACACATAATACAAGAAAAACTAGACAAAACATTAAATGATGCAATAGAAAACAACGAACCCCCAGAAGAAAAATCAGACTTCACACTAAACAAAAAAGGAGTTGTGACAACACAACAAGAAATAGATGCATTCAATATTGTCAGATCAATTGTTAGTGAAATTATTGATCCTGAAGAAATTGCATTGAAAGATGGAAAATATTACTGTAGTGCTTTGTATAAAAACAATAGCAGCCGACCATTGATTCGTTTCTTCTTCAACAACAGTGACAAGTTTAGTATCATGCTATTTGATAACTTGACAACTATCAAAGGCGAGAAAAAAGGACACAGAGAACGCATAGAACAACTTAATGACCTATACAATTATAAAGAAGAAATGCTGAATACTATACGCTTCTATAAGCAAATAGAAAAGAAAAAATAGAGGGAGAATGTTTTTGTATGGAGATTAAAAAGGAAACAACAGTGATTTGTGGAAATAAAAAACTCAACGCTATGCGTACTAATATTCCGGCGGTTTATCGTGACATTTTGGATTTGAAAACTGGTGATAAGTTGTTGTGGACAATGACTGATGAAAATGAGATTCGGATAGTAAAACAAAGTGAATAAGGTGATTTGTATGGGATTATTTGGAAAAAGCAAAGAAGAACAAGCACAAGAAGTAGAAATGAATATACGAACAGAAAATAGTTGGTTTTCGGTCTAAATTGATTCGTTATCTTGGTTGTTTATCCAACTGCCATATTCAAGAAGTACTTACGGTAATGATAAGCATTCCATATTTTGTGTTTTCCTGGTGAGTACATGAGTAGTAGTCTTGTTTCATCGGAGAATAGTTCCGATGTGTGAAATCCGCAACGTCTGCCGACTGTGCTGAATGTTTGTCATCTAAATTGATTCGTTATCTTGGTTGTTTATCCAACATATGAATATCATTTTATTTTGGATTTAATAGGGCGTTAAT
>CAZUHM010000079.1:0-11629 GCA_964620575.1 uncultured Methanobacteriaceae archaeon
AAAGATATTTACAAATCTGAAAACGAAAATGAAGTAATCATTAAATTTAGAGATGATATTACAGCCGGTGATGGAGCTAAAAAAGATACATTAAGTCAGAAAGGACACTGTAATGTATTAATATCAGCTAAATTATTCAAAGTATTGGAAGAAGAAGGTATTGCAACACAATACATTGAATTATTATCATCAGATGAGATGCGTACAAAATCTCTTGAAATGATTCCTCTGGAAGTAATTTGTAGAAACATTGCAACAGGAAGTTTACTTAAAAAATATCCTTTTGAAGCAAATCAGAAACTTGAACCTCCAGTAATGCAATTTGATTACAAAAATGATGAATTTCATGACCCAATGTTAAATGACAGTATTATCAAAGCATTAGATATCGCTACACAAGAAGAATTGGATGAAATTCGTGAAATTACATTAAAAATTAATGATATATTATCAGCTTTCTTAATTGAAAGAGGTATTATATTGGTTGATTTCAAATTAGAATTCGGTAAAGATTCTGAAGGTAACATCATCCTGGGTGATGAAATAAGTCCTGACACTACTAGATTATGGGATTCTGAAACATATGAAAACTTTGATAAGGACATCTACAGAAAAGGAGAAGAAGGAGTAGTAGATGCTTATCTTAAAGTAGTGAATTTAGTATTGTCTGACGAAGAAAAAGAAAAATGGAATGTTGAACAAATATAATTTTACATTAGGAAGGATTAATTATGAATTATAATGTTGAAGTAAAAACTAGTTTAAAAAAAGGAATGTTAAATCCTGAAGCATCAACAATAGAAAAAGCATTAGCTTTACTTAACTTTGAAGTAAACGATACAAAAACTATTAACATAATTCAATTCACATTAAATGCTGAAAATGAAGAAGATGCCTTAGCTCAAGTGGATGAAATGTGTCAAAAATTATTATGCAATCCTGTTATTCATGATTATGAAATAAATATAAGTGAGGAATAAGATTGACAGATGTATCTGATGTAAATGTGGGTATTATTAGATTCCCAGGTACAAACTGTGATAGGGACATAGAATACGCAGTAAACCTGGTGGGTGCAAATTCTAATTATATTTACTGGAATGAAACAGACTTGTCTAAAATGGACGTAGTAATAATTCCTGGCGGTTTTTCCTATGGGGATTATTTAAGAGCAGGTTCAATTGCAGGAATCACACCAATTATCAATGCCATTAAAGATTTTGCTAAAAACAATAATCCAGTTCTTGGAATATGTAATGGAGCACAAATACTTGGTGAAATAGATTTAGTTCCTGGTGTATTCATTGAAAATGAAAATGCAAAATTTATCTGTGAAAGTAAACAGCTTAAGGTAAACACTACCCGAACACCATTTACTAAATTATACAATAAGGGGGAAGTAATCGATTTACCTATCGCTCATAAGGAAGGAAGATATTACACAGACAATATTGAAGAATTATATGATGATGATCAGATAGTTCTAACCTTTGAAGATGGCAATCCTAATGGTTCAATGGATAATATTACAGGTGTATGTAACAAAGAGGGAAATGTTGTTGCTGTAATGCCACATCCTGAAAGAGCAGTTGAAGAATTGTTACGTTCAAAAGATGGTCTAAAATTCTTTGAAAGCTTTTTAGATTAATTTTTTAACCATTTTTTACTATTTTTTGAATTATTTTAATTCTATTTTTAATTAAATATTTTTTTCTATTCAATTTATTTTAATAATAATAATTACCATATATTATATTATCAAAATTAAAAAACAGATAAGGTATGATTTAAATGACCGTATACATGATTGGTGCAGGACCAGGAGATCCTGATTTAATAACAGTTAAAGCAGTAAAAATCTTAAAGGAAGCAGATGTTGTATTGTATGATAGTTTAGCAAACGACGTCCTATTAGACTATGCTCCTGATGATGCAGAACGTATCTATGTTGGAAAAAGAGCAGGGGAACATTACAGAAAACAACCTGAAATCAACCAACTATTAATAGAACAAGGTAAAAAACACGAAAAAGTAGTACGTTTGAAAGGTGGAGACCCATTTATTTTTGGTCGTGGAGGAGAAGAAGAATTAGCCTTACTTAAAGAAGGAATAAATGTAGAATTCGTATCAGGTATCAACTCTGCAATAGGTTCAGCTACAGGTATTGGATTACCATTAACACATCGTGCAATTGCAACCAGTTTAACATTGGTAACAGGACATGAAGATCCTCAAAAAACTGAAAAACAGGTAAATTGGGATTACACAGCCGATACAATCGTAGTATTCATGGGAGTGGGTTTACTTAAAAAATATGTTCCTAAAATATTAAAATACAAATCTCCTGATACTCCAGTGGCTGCAATAGAAAATGGAACATTACCTAATCAGAAAGTCATCACAGGAACTTTGGCAGATATTACAGAAAAGAATATCAAACCTCCTGCATTAATTATCATAGGGGAAGTTGTAAACATATACTTGGAATGTGAAGAATTAAGGAGTAAAATGGAATAATGTCGTCTGATAGTTTTAATAATAAAAAGGTCGTAGTAACAAGACCGGTTGAACGTTCCGAATCATTGGCCAAAATAATTCGAGAACATGATGGTGTTCCAGTAATTGTTCCTACTCTTGAATTACAACTAGTCAAATCAGAAGAATTATTATATATCTCACAGAACATTGAAGAATATGACTGGATAGTATTCACTTCACCAGCTGGAGTAAAATCCTTCTTCACAATATATCATGATGACGAAATTCCTTCAAAAATAGCAGTAATTGGGGTAAAAACAGAAGAAATACTTTTAAAATATGGTCATTCTCCTGATTTAATACCGGACAACTTTACTGCTGAAGGACTTCTTGAAACATTTGAATCCATAGATTTGAAAGGAAAGAAAATTGCATTGCCACGTACATTAAGTGCCAGAGATGTTTTACCAAAAGGATTGGAAGCATTTGGAGCTAAAGTTACAGTAGCAGAAGCATACACATCAAGCATACCAAAAGACACAAGTAAAATCCTCAAATTGATGGATGATATATTCAATGGAGAAATAGATATAATCACATTCACAAGCCCATTAACAGTACATAACCTGTTGAAAGTCATCAAAAACGAAAAAAAGGAAAGATATGATGAATTCCTTGAACAGTTACGTACTAAAGTAACAGTAGCTTCTATTGGTCCAATAACCGGAACTGCATTAAAGGAATATGAAATACCCGCTATTGAAGCCAATCGTTATACTGTTAAAGACATGATTAATGAATTACTAGAAAACATATAATAGGTGGATAATTATGGAAACAATGGTATGGCCAGTATATATAAATTCACAACACACACGTAAAGAAGGGCGCAGATTGTCCATGAAAGAATCAGTGGAAGATCCTAAAATACGTGAAATAAGTCAAGCTTTACGTAAATTAAAATTACAATACACAGTAGAACACGACAAGTCTTTCCCAGGTTCATGGTGGGAAAAATCTGGAAGAATAATTGTAACACATGAATATGAAACAAAATTAGAATTATTACGAAAGATTGCTAACACAATAAAAGTTAATCGTGTTACTAATTAATCATTTTTTTTTTATTTTATAGGAGCTTATTATGAGTTCAGTTGATAATACTTTTGAAGAATCAAGAAATCAGATGGATTTACTATTAAACAAGGCTAAAGATAAAATTCTGGATGCCGAAGATGTAACTATTTTTACACACACAGATTGTGATGGAATAACCGCAGGCAGTATTCTTTCATCGATAATGGATAAACTGGAAATAGACCATAGTGTAAATTTTGTTGAAATAAACGAAGTAGAAACTTTAGATACAGATACCGAATTAACAATCATATCCGATTTAGGAGCTGGACAAAATATTTCAAATCTTTGTAAGAATTCAAACTCCTCTGTAATAGTGTTGGATCATCATCCACCTATACGTCAATTAGGCACACAATTAAAAGGTGATTTGATAGAAATCAATCCCAACTATTACGGATTGGATGGTTCATACACTATATCTGGTGGTGGTCTATCTTATTTTCTCGCTAAAACATTCCATTTCTACGATTTAAGTTGGATGGGAATACTTAGTGCAGTGGGGGACATGCAAAACAGTATGACAGGTAAACTTCGAGGACTGAACACGGAAATATTAAGTGACGCTACAGAGGTTGGATGTGTGGATTATGTAAATGATCTTCTATTGTACGGTAGACATACAAGGCCTTTATTTGTAGCTTTATCATATTTTGGAGACATTCACCTTCCACTAACCAATAACAGGAACGAATGTATACATTTTCTTGAAAATCTTGATATACCAGTAAAGAACGATTTAGGTACGGTCAGATACTTATGTGACTTAAACATGGATGAGAAGGGTAGATTGTTTAATGAATTGCTGAAAATGATGACTAGGGAAGTGCCGGACAGGTATGTTAAATATGTTCCAAAATTAATTTCAGGTGAATCATATGAATTCACCTTTGAAGAGGATTATACTTCATTTAAAGATGCAAGCGAATACAGTACAGTTGTAAACGCATGTGGTCGAAATGGTCGTCATGAATTGGGTATGGAAGTAATTAAGGGTAACCGTGATGAAATCTCAGGTGAACTGGAAGGATTGGTAAAGGAGCATAAACGTTATCTTGCACAGAATTTGTCACGCATACAGGAAGAGAACAATGTTGAAATTTTAGAAAATATTCAGTACTTTGATGGTAGTGGTATAAAACCTAGTGTTGTAGGAACAATAGCTGGAATGTTGTTAAGTAATTATGACTGGCAAAAACCATTGGTTGGTTATACTCATATTGATTCTGATGAACCAGGTTATAAGGTTTCATTAAGATGTTCAAAGTTGCTGGGTTATGATGGAATACACTATGGAAATATCGTTAGAGAAATTTCCGAGAAATGTGGTGGCTCTGGTGGCGGACACAGTGTGGCTTGTGGAGCATATATTCCTGAGGAAAACATTGAAAAATTTATTAATTTACTTAATAATACCGTTACAATCAGTTAAATTATTTCTCCTTCCTTTATTACTTATTTTTTAACTTATAATCTATTCCATTTATTGAATCTGTTAGCAGACTATTTTTCTATAAAAGTTTAAATAAAATCAACAATATATTAATAACTAAGAATATGATATTTAACACATCAAAAATCTAATTTTATAGGGGCAATATAATGAGAATTTTTAAAAATAAAGGAGAATTTACTAAGTTCCAAATATTAGCGAAAATAGCTCAACAAGAACCACATCTTAAACAGAAAGATATAGCTGAAGAATTGGGTATTACAGTACAGGCTGTTTCTGAAAACATTAAAACCTTGGTAAAGGAAGGTTATGTTGAAACTGGAAGCTCAAATTTCAGATATAAAATAACAAAATATGGTATAGATAAGGTTAAAACTGAAGCAATTAACCTAAAAGCTTATTCAGATATGGTTTTAAACACAATGAATGGTTACAAATCAATTTGGCCAGCAATTGCTGCAGAAGATTTACATCAGGGTGAACAGGTATGGCTAAATATGGATGATGGAATTTTATATGCAGATACTGAAGACAAGTCTGGAGCATATGCGGAAGTATTTAGTGATGCTTTAGAAGGTGAAGATGTAACTCTCATTAATTTAGGTGGAGAAATAGATTTAGTTCCTAAAGATGTTGTTATTGTTAAAATACCACCAATATCAGAGGGTGGATCACGTGTATGTGATATGGATAAAATCCATGAAATTTACGCTCAAGAATTTGACAGAATTGGTGTATTAGGTACTAGCGCAAGAGCTATAACAAATCATTTAAACGTATATCCTGACTTTGAATTTGCAACAGCTTCTGCTACCGCTAGTGCAGCTGAAAAAGGATTAAGAGTTCTTGTATTCTCTGTAGGTAAAATGACCAACAGAATAATCTCTAAATTAGAAGAAAAAGGAATCGTATACACAATTGAAGATGTTAAAAAAGTATAATCTTCAATTAAACTATTTTTTAACTATTTTTTATATCTTATTCCAGAATCATTTATTTTTGTAATCATTGCGTCTTCTATGCTGGAATCTGGCGTGTATGATAAACTAAAAGCAGTATTTCCTAACATTGCCATAGAAGAACCAATACTTTCATCATCCATTACTTCCAGAATTTCATATAGTTTAGGATTAATTAATTTTGCATCTTCAGAAAACTTTCTGGAAAGTTTTATAAAATTCTCAATATTCGGATTTGATAATAATTGTCTAAGTAACTTATGTCCACTCTCATTAATTCGTTTTTGGTAGACTGGATTTTCAATTATATCACTGGTATTTAATGAACTCAAAGTTTTTGTGATAACATAGATAGGTCTAGTTGTTTTAATTGTATCAATTTTTGCAATAACTGGTGAACCTTCCCTTAGTCTGACAACACAACCGCCGTACATTTCAGAAATAACATCTCCAAGACCACTGGACTCTGAAATTTCAGTCAAATGAGCAATTTCACCAGCCTCCTTAAATGAAAGGTTAAGTCCAAGTAACTTTGGAAGTGAAAAACTTATACCAAGAGCAAAGCCTGCACTAGTACCAAAACCTGCACTAATCGGTAAATCGGTCTCATGAGAAATGCATATGTCATACGAAGTCAAATCAATATCGTAACGTTCTCGTATAATGTCAATTGCACTCATACTGATGGTATTTATTGGATTTTTCTTACCATTAATTAAAATATCTATATTTCCATTACCCTCTTCAACAATAGTCTCGGTAACAACGCCTTCATCAAGTGCAATGCCTGCACCTCTTGAACCTTTAAGAACCGGATTATCATTAGGTATTATTTCAAAAAAACCGGTGATATGTGCTGGTACAAAGACTCTTTCTTTATCAAACATATATCTATTTATATTTTTCTTATCATAAATAACAATTATATAAAAGAAATAAAATCATATTTCATAGGAGTATTATTTAATGTCTGAAAATTTAAGAATAGATTTACATACCCACAGTATATTTAGTGATGGGGAATTATTACCTTCAGAACTTGTAAGACGTGCAGACGTGCTTGGTCATAAAGCAATTGCAATAACCGATCACGTCGACGCATCAAACATTCAAATAGCTGCTCAGATAGCAGAAGCCGTTAATGACATAAGGGACAACTGGGACATAACTGTTATTCCAGGAGTAGAAATAACTCATGTACCAATAGAGGTCATTGATAAACTTGCAAATAAAGCAAGAAAATATGGTGCAGAAATAGTGGTTGTACACGGTGAAACAATAGTGGAACCTGTTAAGGCAGGAACTAATAGAATGTCAGCAGAATGTCCTGAAGTAGACATCATAGGACACCCTGGATTAATCACGGAAGAAGAGGTACAAATAGCAGTAGACAATGATGTATCACTGGAAATCAGTGCACGTGGAGGACATTGCCTGGGTAATGGTCACGTAGCTAAACTTGGATTGGAATATGGGGCAAATCTTGTACTTGATACTGATACTCATGCACCTGGAGATTTAATTAACTATCAGCTTGCAGAAAGAATAGCTAGAGGTGCAGAAATTCCTGAATCAGAAGTTCCTAAAGTACTAAAAGACAATCCTGAAAAAATACTTAAAAAACATGGATTATTATAATCCTATAAACTCTTTTTTTTGAATAAAAATTTCCCTTTAAATGATTTTCTTACTTATTTGAATATACATCAATATAACACCGTTAATTAATCATGTCTTTAATGAATAAATATGTATTAATTGGCGATATAACATTTCACGAAAACGGTAAAATATCCAATACACCTAAGGATATTTTTTGCAGAAAAAGTAATATTATGGTTAAAAAACAGTTATTTCGTGTATATCACATTATAACTAAGAACCACGTCATCATCTATCCTTTCCATATTTTTTAGTTCTAGATTAACACATTCTTCTTTATCAAATCCTTCCCCATCAACAAAGGTCTTGGATTTATTTCCACCAAGTATTTTTGAACCGATACATATAGATACTTCATCAACCAGCCCTTCCTTAAACATGGAAAAGTTTAAAGTAGAACCGCCCTCCAATAATATTGAAGTTATACCAACATCATACAATTTATTCATGGCTTCTTTTAAGTTAACCTTATCTTCACCACAAAAAATTATGTCACATTTTTCGGAGAGCTTTTCAACATCATCCTTTGAAGCTTTATCAGAAACTAAAAGAATAGTCTTAGCATCATCATTCAAAACAAGAGCATCAAAAGGCGTACGTGCTTTACTGTCAACAACAATTCGTACAGGATTTTCCTCTTTTTTAGCATCAATCTTATGAATAGTTAACTTAGGATCGTCAATAAATACCGTATTGATACCGACCATAATTGCATCATATTTCTTTCTGAGTTCATGAACTCTGATCAAATCTTTCTTGCCTGAAATCTTCATGGAACTGTCCGAGGTTGCAATTTTACCGTCAACAGTCATAGCAGAATTAAGATGAACAAAAGGTTTCATAAACATACCCTACTCATAATTGACCTTCAATGCTTTAAGAGTATTGATGATATTATCACCGTTACGAACAGCATTAATAAGAACTTCCTTAAAACCTTCACGGATAAGAGCATCATTCTGTATAATCCAAAGAATCAAATCAGGATGTTCAGTAAGTGTTAACTGACTAAAAGGAATTTCACGAGGATTGCTGTCAGTAAAGATGGCAATATGCATTTCATCATCAATACTGATAGCTTTAATTGTTATTAACGTGTCCTCATTCTTAATGCTGAAATAGTCACCAACTTGTGCTAAATCCTTAACGGAATCTTCAATATCTCTTAAATTACTCCTGATTTTTGTTTCATACTCTTTCCTTTTTTCAACATATAATTTTAGTAATTCTTCCTGAGTCATATTATCCCTTCACAAGTTATAAACCTTAATAGCATTCTTTTCAGTTTCTTTTTCAATCTCTTCAAAGCTCACTTTCTTAGTTCTTTCAATTCTTTCAATAGTCATCCTAATATTTAAAGGCTGGTTAGGTTCTCCTTTGATTGGTGATAAATAGGGACTATCAGTTTCTGTTAACATATTCTCCAGAGGAACAGCTTTAATATTCTTCTTATGCTTTTTAGAAAAAAGAGCATTGGTTGCAAAAGAAATGTAATATCCATTATCTACTGCTTCAATGGCAGTAGTCTTTGTTCCACTAAAGCAATGGAATATGACATCAGGAATTCCAGAATATTCCTTAACAATTTCTAATGCATGTTGTTCTGCATCCCTGACATGTAAAACAATTGCTTTATCATATTCTGTTGCAACTTCCAGCAACTGATGGAATCTGTCATGTTGTCTTTTCAATTCATCTTCAGGTCTGTTCTCGGAGAAATCCAATCCAATTTCACCAATTGCTTCAATATTATCAATATTGTCAATAATCTGTTGAATGGTTTTTTCAGCTGTTTCCTGATTATCTCTTCCGGCATAAACTGGATGATAACCCATAGTTGTTTTTAAAAATCCACCATGTTCTTCTTTCAATCTCAACGATTTTGCATTGCTTTCAATACTTGCACCAGAATCTACAACATACTTGAATTCTTTTTTAGTATTTTCAATTATTTCTTCTCTTGTTTTGTCAAAATCTACAAAATTTAAATGACAATGTGAGTCTATCATTTTATTCTCCTCTTATTTTCCGAAACGTCTCTGTCTTTGCGTATATGATCTTATTGCTCTTAAAAAATCAACTTTCCTTAGTTCTGGCCATAAACTGTCTGTGAAATATAATTCAGAGTATGATGATTGCCATAATAAAAATCCACTTAAACGTTCTTCTCCACTGGTACGAATTACCAAATTCGGATCTTCCAATCCTGCAGTATAAAGATTGTCATTAATCATTTTTTCATCAATTTCTTCAGGTTCTATTTCACCATCTTTAACCTGTTGTGCTATTTTTTTGAATGCGTCAACTATTTCTATTCTGCCATCATAGCCCATGGCAATGTTAATCAATCGTTTATCATACTTCTTGGTTGATTGTTCTGCATCCTTAATTGCATCTCTAACATCTTCAGGGAATAAATCTAATTTACCTACGGCCTGTAACCTTACTTCATTTTTATGAATTTTCTTATTTGTACTGATACTTAAAAAGCTGTCAACAAACAGTTTCATTAAATCTCTAACTTCCTCTTGTGAACGTTTAAAGTTTTCTGTTGAGAATGCATACACGGTAACAATGTCTATTCCTAAATCTATACACCACTCTAAAACATTCTCTAATGTATCAACTCCTCGCTTATGACCTTCTATTGCATTCATGTTTCCCTGTAATTTGGAATATCTTCTATTTCCATCCATGATTATTGCAACATGTTTTGGCATTTTGTCTTTTTCTAAATGCCGTGATATGTACCACTCATAGATTGAGTATAATGGTTGTAGTAATATCATTGTAAGTCCTCGCATTCTTCTTTTTCTATTAATCTTTTCATTAAATTTATGGAGTTGATATAGCCTTGCGTATTTTGTGATCTGGAAGTGTCAATAAATAATGTTGGTTGATTAAGAGTTAAAGCGCCATTACTTTTTATTCCTGCAACTAACACCAAACTTCTGAATATGATATTTCCGGTTATACCATCCGGGGCTATGATTATATTGGCATTATCTTTTATTGCTTCTTCTATTAAGATAAAATAATGTTTGATATCATATTCATCTTTCAATTCTTTCTCAATCTTTTCACAATCATATATACTTTGGTCTATTTTTTTACTTCTACCTTTATCATTCTTTCTTCCACCGGAAATAAGTGCAATTTTAGGTTCTTCACCTAAAGATTTGATTGCTTTTGCACATTCTTTTATGATGTTTATCTTGGATGAAACACTATCTCCTTCATCAATTCCTACTGGTGTCAATAGAAATTTATGTCCATCTTTTTCCAGTAAAGATGCCCGGAACAGTCGTGGATATTCTTTTTTCAAATCCATTATTATGCTGGATTCTAATGAACCTCTAATTACTCCATCTATTTCCGGATTTTTAACGTAGTCAAGTAATTCCTTATTTGTTTTTGCTATGCAAATTTCAAACTGAAAATGTTTAACGGCTTCTAAAACACTTTCATTTTCACCTAGACCAATCGCTATTTTCATTTTATACCAATTCTTAAACTTTTATAATAATATAATTTATCTTTTTATTAATATTAAAAATTTTCTTTTTAGAAATATCTTAGAATGTTATGCTTTTTAATATAAATTATCAGTTAACTATATTTTAAAAAATAAGGGTATTTATAATTTTATTTTAAAATAAAATTATGTATCATTATTTAAATCAGAAATAACTACATTTTAGTTGTTTTTATGAAACTATTCTTAGAATAATTAAAAAATTAAAAATTGATAAATAATTAGAAATAATTTATAAATTTATTAAAGTCAATATTTTTTTCAATATCAAAAATGAAGCTTGAAAAATGGACTAATTAAAGTGATTTTAGGATATAATATGATATACCACAATTTGGATTATTATATCTAATATTACATAACTTATTTATTTTAAAAAAGATAAATATAGAAACAACTTAAATA
>CAZUHM010000080.1:0-11353 GCA_964620575.1 uncultured Methanobacteriaceae archaeon
ACCGATGGGAAAAGTTGCAAAACGTAACATTAAACGTATCGTTGGAGGAGAATAATCATGTACAAATGCATTAAATGTGGACAGACTGTAGACATTAAAAAATATTCAGAATCAAAATGTCCGAAATGCAGATACAGAATTTTATTCAAAGAAGTCCCTGTAGTAAAACGTACTATTAAAGCTCGATAAGTATTTTTACTATTTTTATAAGGGTTCATTCCCTTTATCCTTTTTATAAACTATTTTTTTAATACAATTTTACAAGATGAATTAATATGTTATTTAAAATCAATTCTAAACTAGTTATATCCACTAGCAGAAAACCATCCCAGATTACAAGAAGATTTGCTCAATTCTTAAAACATTATTTTAATGCGATTTACATTAATCGTGGAAAATCTAGTTTTAACAAGGTTGTCAACCAGTCAAAACAACATGAAAACAGTTTATTGCTTATTATTACAGAAACAAAAGGAAATCCTAGTAGCATTAACATATATAATTTAGAAGAAGATTTGGAAAATCCTGTAAAAAGCATTTATATAAATGTATCTTTACCTCAGGAGAATAATAAAATCAATACCAACAGCAATGATATTGTTTTTATCAATAAAGTAAAGGAGTTTGATGAGTTTTTCAATTCATGCGAAGCCATACGTCCTGATGAAAAGATTAAAGAAAACTGTGTAATCATCAGAGATGACGAGAAAGAATTTGTCAGTGCCAGTTTTATTGATAAAAATGGTGAAGATACCAAGTTTAAAGTATATATTAAGGGTTTTAAGGTTGGAGAATAAATTTTTCATGTGATTAATATGGTAGAAGAAAAAATTCTGAATAGTATTGAAACAGTCTTTGACATTGAGTTAGACAACAAACACGATGCGGAAATTGTTTATAATTCTATTCGTCCAGAACTTTCATATGCCCGTAATGAAAGATCCACAACGGAGATTGAATTGAAAGACAGAAATATTATCATCACAATTCATTCCAATGACGTGGTGTCTTTGCGTGCAAGTATTAATTCATATGTCCGTTGGATAAAATTATCCACAGAAATATTAAAAATATAATAAAGATAAAAAAGATATATTACAATAATATCAAACAATTACGTTAATTATTATAATTTAAAAAAAAAGAATTTTTTAGGTGAAATATATGGATATTCAAGAAAATGTACAAGAACAATTAAACCAATTCCAGCAAGCACAACAACAAGCACAATCAATTGCTATGCAAAAACAAACAGTTTCATTACAGATTAATGAAGCAAAAAAAGCATTAGATGAATTATCAAAAACAAATGATGAACAGGATGTTTACAAAACAGCAGGTCCATTACTCATTAAAACAACAAAAGATGAAACTGAAACTGAATTAAAAGACAACATAGAAATGCTTGAAATCAGACAGAAAACTATTGAAAAACAAGAAAAACGTATCACTAGCAGATTAGAAGAATTACAAACCAGTCTTCAAACTGCAATGAACCAAATGCAACAATAGATAGAATTCTATTGTTTAATTTTTTTAACCACCAATTTTTATAATCTAATTTTTAGTATGAATATTTTTAGGAGATTTTAACTTGATTCCGTTAACAGATAAAGAAGTTGAAGAGATAATAGAACTTGCATATGTTACCAGTGAAAAATACATTCTTAAACATGTGAATAAGAAAGAGTTTGAAGATATCAACATCACCATAAATTTAAATCGTGGCGAAGACTGCTTTGACATAGATATTGATATTGATTTGGACAGTGACGCCGAATTACCTGATGATCTTGCACAGAATGCTATTGATCTTAGTTTGGATGCTGTAGATGAATATGTTGAAGAAAGAAATAAAAGATTAGATTAGTATGATAATACCCGTTTTTGATGTGAAAGGTAATCAATGTGTTAGTGGAAAATCTGGAAAACGTGACACTTACACCAGATTGGAAAGTGTATATGGGGATGATATTTTAGATATTGCCAGAAATCTTAAAATGTCTGGTGCTAAAAGTGTTTATATTGCTGATTTGGATAAGATTGAAGGATGTGGAGATAATTCTTCTTTGATTTCTCAGGTTAATGACATTATTCCTGTTTTATTGGATAATGGTGCTAATTGTGTTGATGACATTGTTTTTAATAAAAATATTTGCACATACTCTATATTAGCTAGTGAAAGCATGACTAATCTAAATGATATCCGCAATATTTTTGAAGAACTACCTTATGAAAAATTAATTATCAGTGTTGACATTAAGGATAATGAGTTGCTTGTTGAAGATAAGGACATTAAATTTAGTGATGTGATTTCCCTAATAAATGATGTTAAACCTGATTACAGCATTTTGTTAAATATTTCACAGGTAGGTACAGAAAAAGGAAATAATGATTCGACTGTTAAAAATCTTATCGATAATACCCCATATACCCAACATGTCATTGCTGGCGGAGTTACTAATGAAAGTATCAGAGAATACAGGTCTGCTGGTATTGACAATTTTTTAATTGGAACGATATTACATGAAGGTAATTTGTCAGATGAATTTAATTGGTGAAAATATGAATAAAAGAATACTTGCTATAGGTATGGCTACAATAGATTATATCATCACACCAAGTGATGAATATTCTCAACTTGGTGGAGCAGTATTCTACCAGACAGCTACATTAAATCAATTAAAAACACCATCAATTTCAATAATTTCCATTGGTAAAGATGATGAAAAATTACTGAAAGACCTGGAAAATACTGTTGTAATCCCAACAGAAAAAACAATGAAATACTCCAACATATATGACAAGAACCTCAAAAGAAGACAAAAGGCAACACTGCCCCAAAACACGATACTCCCCTCTGACATAAGCATCAGCCTGGAAAATATCAACAGTGTTCTCCTATCGCCATTATCCCCCACAGACATACCACCCCAAACAATAACTTTTTTTAAAGAAAGAGGCATTCGTACAATACTTTCTGCCCAGGGATATCTGAGAAAAACGGACGATGACAGGAACATCATAGATAGAAAATGGAAAAATATCGAACTATACTTAAAGGATACTGACATACTCTTCTTAGATGAGAATGAGGCAAAAAAATCATTCAACATCAATAGAATAACTGATGAAACAGTTCATAAAATAGTTAGAAAATATGAACTAGAACAAATCATTATCACAAAAGCAGAAAAAGGATCAACAATATACACCAAAAATCAAAGATACAGCATACCTGCAATTAAGACAGAAAAAGAGATCGATGCTACAGGACTAGGTGACACATACATAGCAGCATACATTTCAAAACTAGAAGAATGTAATGACATTTATTTAGCAGGAATGTTTGCATCAATAACGGCAAAAGAAAAACTGGAATGTATCGGTCCATTAAAAACTAATAAAGAAAAAATAGAAAGAGAATTAGATAAGTATAGATAATGATATGAATGGAATTACTACAGCAAGAACAAATAATCCTACACCAACAAACAATTGCATCCTATTTTCTGATAATCCACCGGTTAACATGAAGTAACATCCTGCAACTGCAAGAATTGTTGGAATGATTTCAGAATATAATAATAAAAATTCCATGATTATAATCTCCTTTAATTTAAAAAAATTATTCCCCTAATATATCTAATAGTATTTATGAAATAGATAAGATATACACTTTTTTATTTTTCTACAAAATTTTCATTAAATCGATAAGACTTGTTATTTCCCTTACGTCATGGGTACAATCCATCTCTTCCAAAAGATCTTTTTGTCCTCCGGTTAACTTAGAATTAATCAGCATACTCTGCATACCTGCATTACAAGCACCTAAAATGTCAGCATCAAAGTTATTACCTATCATCAGTGAGGTACCTGCTGTTACTCCCAATCTTTCCATTGCAATATTGAAAATTTCAGCATCAGGCTTTTCAACACCTACAGCTTCACTTGTCACAACATCATCAAAGAAAGGATACACTCCTAGTCTGACAAGCTTTTCCCATTGCTTTAACTCCTTACCGTTCGTAATTAATCCCACTTTATATCCCTGACTTTTCAAGTATAAAAGTATGGAAAATGATTCCGGTTCCAATTTTAACATAGCAAATTTAGTGTTGTGATAAGTGATAATTCCGTTTACAATAATTAACGGATCTTCTTCACCATTGATTTGTTCAACCAGTATGTTAAAATGTTTATCGTAATTGGAACCTTTTTCTTTTATAATTTTCATTAAATGGCCATAACCTTCATCTTCGGTACATTTAAGACCGTTATGAACCATTGATTTTACTGCTGCACGTCTGGCAATTGCAGCAAAACCCGAAGTATCATATAAAGTGTCATCCATATCAAAAAATACTGCTCTTATCATATGTATATAAGTATGATTTTTTCTAAATAAAAATTTTTTGAAAAAAGAAATGAAAAAAGATGGGCGGTTAAAGTTTAAACGAACCATCAAGCAAAGAGTTTTTAAGTTCTTCTGCAATTTGAAGTCCGCGTTTTTTATCGGATTGACGGCAAGATACTGGTATTTTCCTGGTTTTTCCCTCTGCTTCAATAGTTATGTTACCCAGTTCCATATATGGTATTCCTCTAGGACATACCACTGCACACGTTCCACAACCGAAACATAAATCCATATCAACGGTTTTATCTTTCTTATAAGCATTTGTCGGACAGTACAATTCCGGAAGACACGGAATACAGTTGAAACACATGTCCGGATCTGTAGTAGGCCTATATTCCACATCCTCCCATACAGTATAATCAACCATATCTATTGGCAAATGTCTACCCCGAATATCACAGACAGGTAGTTTGATATCTTTATTCAATACTTTAAGATTGTTCAATACATCCTCATCAAGTACTGGAATAGGTACTGCTACGGAATCAAATATTTCAGGACCCATACCTGTTTTAAATCCTCCGACATAGTATGAGTTCATCTCCTTGATATCCGCTGTCAACAGTAAGTTAGGCTTTTCAGGAGTACTTCTTGTACCGTTATCTATTACCATACCCTGAGCACCATTTACAAGTACTTTTGTACCTTCCCCGATAACTTTCTGTTCCGGATCGTTTTCCAGTGGATTGATTTCCCCACATCCACTGAAGGAGTATGAGTTATATGGTCCTTCCATTATTGTTGAATTAAAAATGGATTTTTGTGAATCTTTCTGAGGATTTGTAAATGAATTATAGTTCTTAAATGACATCCTAGTACCTATCAGTCTTGCTGTTGGCATGTCATCCAATGTCACAGTATTGCTAAACTCATTATCGTCTATATCAATTACCTTGACTTCAACTTCCTTTCCTTCAATCAAATCTTTGATGAGGAATCCTCCACCGTATCCGTCAATTGTTTCACTATGATTAGTTCCATATAAGAATACATCTACAGTTCCCAACAATTCATTTGGACATGGTCCAGGGTATGCTGGAATTCCGTTAATGTACACTTGCTTAGCCTTGTTAAATGATCCCGGTTCAGCTACTGGTATATGGAATAATGCGGTTGTTCCACTCATCACTCCTGATGTTCCACATGTAACAACGTCAACATCATCCATTGTTACTTCTTCACCATCACGTATTTTACTTTTAAGCTCATCAGCCGTTAAAACTATTACATCACCAGAATCTAATTTTTCTTGAATTTCTTCAATCGTTCTTGCCATATCTTTCCATCCTACAATAATTGTTTTTCATATTCTGTTAACAATATTTATATCATTTATAGTAAAAATAGTTTAGAAAATTAGATAGGTACTGTCTATTTTCCGTTCCATATGATATTAATCCAAAAGATTAAGAGAGTTCCTTTCCATACATTACATTAGTAAAGACTTTAAGTACTGGGATGATATTCATGAAAAGCTACATAGAAAAATTAATTAAATTAATTAATTATGAACGTGACGAAGAAATAAATGTGATGATTAATGAAATAAAAAGGATGTCATCCTTTGAACGGGAACAGGTAGGAAGAGCAGTTAATGGATTGAAGGGTAAACGTTTAGGAAAGGAGTTAGGTTTAACTATCATCCAGTACGGCAGATCCAGGAGTATTGATACTGAAATAAGTGTTGGTGATGTTGTTCTTGTCAGCAATGACAATCCCCTTAAAAGTCAATTGACTGGTACTGTTACTGAAAAGGGAGCAAGATACATTAAAGTATCATTCGAGAAGAAAGTTCCGAAATGGGCCTTGAAGAAGAATGTCAGATTGGATTTATATGTTAATGACATCACATTTAAGAGGATGGAGGATAATTTGAACAATTTATCCCTGAAAGGAAGAAATGCCCTTGAATATCATCTTAAGTTGAAGGATCCTAAAAACAAGTCCCATGAAAGGTATGTTGAGTTTATTGATGAAACATTGAATGAATCGCAGAAGACTGCTGTTATAAGCAGTGCTTCAACACCTGATTTCTTTTTAGTGCACGGACCATTTGGTACTGGAAAAACAAGGACACTTGTTGAAATTATTTATCAGGAAGTAAGACAAGGCCGTAAGGTATTGGCTACAGCTGAAAGCAATACTGCTGTTGACAATCTCCTGGAACGTGTTGCTAATAATCCAAAAATTCGAATTACGCGTTTGGGACACCCACAGAGAGTTTCTAAGGAAAATATTCAACATACTCTTGCCTATAAGGTTGAACAACATTATCTTCATGACAACATTCAGAGTTATTATAATGTTATTGATGAGTATATTGAAGAGAGAAAGTTTTTTACCAAACCTTCACAAAGGTATAGGCGTGGTTTAACAGACCACCAGATCAAACAGTATGCTTCCAGAAACAGGGGCAGCAGGGGAGTTAATGCTGACACCATTAAATCTATGGCACGGTGGCTTGATTACAATAAAAAGATTAATGAATTTTATAGTAAAATAGAAAAACTTGAATTTAAGATTATTGATGAAATTATTGAAGATAGTGATGTTATTGTTTCCACAAATTCCGGTGCTGCCCTGGATAGTATTAAACATATAAAATTTGATGTTGCAGTTATTGATGAGGCTTCACAGACTACTATTCCTAGTGTTTTGATTCCTATAACCAAAGCACATAGGTTCATACTGGCCGGTGATCATAAGCAGTTACCTCCTACAATTTTGAGTACAAAAGCTTATGAGTTGGAGGAAACTTTGTTTGAGTCATTGATTGAAAAGTATCCTCATAAGGCCCAGTTATTAAATGTTCAGTATCGTATGAATGAACTGTTAATGAAATTTCCTAATTCCCAGTTCTATGATAACCAGTTAAATACTGATTCTTCTGTTAAAGACATTAATTTGAATGACATTGTTGATTGTGATGAAGATGTGTTGACATTCATTGACACGTCAAATATGGATAACAGTCAGGAGGAACGTTTACAGGATTCTAAATCATTAATTAACAGGCTTGAAGCAGAAATTTGTTTAGAGCTTGCTAACAGGTACGTTGAGAATGGCGTTTCTAAGGATGACATTGGAATTATTAGTCCTTATGCTGATCAGATTAAATTGATTTCTGATAAGACAGATGTTGAGGTTAAGACTGTGGATGGATTCCAGGGTCGTGAAAAGGAGATTATTATCATATCCACCGTACGTTGTAATGATAATGGTGAAATTGGTTTTTTAAATGATTTGAGAAGGTTGAATGTTGCCATTACCCGTGCTAAGAGAAAATTGATTATTGTTGGAAATAGGGATACGTTGAATTCCAACAAGGTTTATAAGAAATTGATTAATACGGCCCTGTTTGATTAGTAGGGTGAGTATTTTTATTTTTTTTAATTTTTTTATGAATTTTTTTAATGTATTTTTTAATTTTTCCGCCTATTCTTTTATATAGTATTACCCACTAAAATATACCTATAGGGGTATAGGTATATACCATTGACAGGGGAAATTAAAAATGAAAGAAATAATATTCAACAACATAAGCATAATCATAGTAACATTCATAATGATCTACACATTATACTTAGGAAAAACAGCATATGCCTAATAAAATCAATAAAAAAAATAGTAGTCAAACTACTAATTCACCCAAATTTACTATTTTTTAAGTGATTTAAACAAATTAAAATCATTCAACAATAAGATACGACTTTTAACATAAATTAATTAAAAAAAAGAATAGGTTGGAATTATTTCCAACTGTTTATCTGGTCCTTAATAGCTTGGAATGCATCATCTTTTTTATCTAACTGAGTCATTCCAGCTCCTTGTGCAAGGTTAGGTTTTCCTCCGCCACGACCACCAAGGTATTGGCCAATAGTTTTAATTACATCACCCATTACCATACCATGATCCAATATTTTATCATTAGCTGATGCAACAATGTTTCCATCATTGTTTAAAACCACCACAATATCTGCAGTCTGATCTTTTTCTATGATATTAGTTGCAATTTCCCTTAATTGACCTGCATCGGCTTCAAGTATTTCAGTTAATACCCTGTAACCATTTACTTGCTCAACATTATTCTGTAATGAAGATATTTTAGCTTCTGCCAACTGTTTTTCAAGAGCTTTAATAGTTTTTTGTTGTTCTTTCCACTCGTTGAAGAATCTGTTACATGTTTTTGGTAACTGATCAGCATCTACACCGAAAACTTCACTACTTTCTCTAAGAATATCATCAACTTCCTGAATCTTATCTATTGCAGAGTCTGCTACAGCATATTCTATACGTTCTACACCATCCTGTACTCTTTCAGTTCTTAGAACTTTAATTATTCCAACATCACCAGTAGTTTGTACGTGTGTACCGGCACATGCTTCAACGTCCACGCCAGGAATTTCCACTACTCTTATATCTTTACCTGGAACAATACCTCCCTGATAGAGTTTAAATCCGTATTTGACTTCTGCATCTGTTCTGTCATACCACTGAATATTTACAGGTAAGTTCTGTTTTACATATTCATTGGCCAGTTTTTCTATTTCTTTTAAGTCATCAACTGTAATACGCTTATAGTGTGATAAGTCAATTCTTGTTTTCTGTATTCCGTTTTGAGAACCTGCCTGCCAGATGTGTTTACCCAATACCTTTCTTGCTGAAGCAATAATAAGGTGTGTTGCTGAGTGATTACTTGTTAATAAGTCTCTGCGTAATGCATCAATTGCCCCGCTTACTTCTTCACCTTCAATTCCATCCAGTCTATCCACATCTTCCTTTGCAACATGATGTAATACTACACCATCAACTTTTTCTGCATAGGTAATTTTAAGTACTCTACCATCAGCTCTTGTAATTGTACCTTCATCCGATGGCTGTCCTCCACCTTCTGGGTAGTATATTGTCTGATCCAATATGATTTTATTAGAATCTTCAACTCCAAGTACTTTGGCATTGAACTGTCTCTGTTGTAGGTCATCATAGAATGCAAGTTTGGTTTCAGGATAATCTAGCTCCAATGGTACTGCTTCGTCTTCCTCTTCTTCTTCGTGTGCTGCAGCTATTTGTGTGTAGAAATTATCCGGTATATTAGCATCAAAGTCCAACTCCTTGGATATGCTTTCAACTGTTTCAGGAGGTATTCCATGTGAGTCATAGAAGTTTATGAGCATATCTGTAGGGAATGATGTGATGTTATCTTTCTTCAAGTTCTTGATAGAACGTTTTACCATGTTTCTACCTTTTGTTAATGTGGTATGGTATCTTTCCTCTTCAAGGTCTGTGATGTTAAGAATGTGAGCTGCATTATCTTTGATTTCCGGATATGTTTTACTGAGGAAGTCCAATTGTAGTTTCATGATGTCAGACAATGATTCTTTGAGGCCTAATTCATTCATGTATTTTACTGTTCGTCTTAGAACAAGTCTTGCAAGATATCCTTCCTTAACATTTGAAGGAATGATTCCATCAGCCAGCATGAAACTTAAACATCTGGTATGATCTGCTACGATGTAGATTGCTTCCATAGGTGCTGTTTCTTTCTTAAGTACTTCAGGATCCAAGGACAGTTTATCCGCTACTTTTTTACGTAACAATTTAAGGTCAGAAATATCTTCCAAATCCATCATACCGGCAATACGTGCATTTTCAGATAGAATTTCCGTGTTTAATTCCACGCCACTGATATCGGTTAAGTTGTCAATTACCGGACCGAATGTTGCATCGTATGCTGTTGGTGTTCCCTGACTTACCCATGCAATACGTTCCAGACCATAACCTGTATCCACAATTCTTAGTGGTATGTCCTTTAGTCCATCCTTGGTAGTAGCATACTGAATGAATACTAAAGTTGCCAGTTCTACACCATGTGCACATATTTCATAGGATGGTCCTTCATTTCCTCCACCCTTCCACCATGATTCGATGTAGGTGATTTCTTCAGGATTGATTCCGATACTTACCAGGAATTCAAAACAGTATCTTAATGTTTGGTCTTTCCAGTATATTGGATTATCATCTGAGTTAAATGCATGATGTGCTCCCATTGTGAAACAAGTCATGTGTCTTCCTGAACGTCCTACATTGTCAACATCATTTAGTCTGATTGATGGCTGTGCAATTGTTAACGGGTTTGCAGGCGGCCTTACCATTCCACTAGTTACCCAAGGCTGGAAGTCATAAATTGATGCTCCGACAAGGAAAACATCATTTCTCCATCTTTTTGCTAATACTGGGTATCTGTCTATTGGTGTGTGATTATTGTTTGCAAAAAATTCTCTGAATTTTTTCTGTATACCCATTAAATCATATTGTTTGTTTGTAACAGGGTTTCCGATGAATTCATATTCATCACATGGAGCATCCCCACAGGTTAATCTGTCTTTGATTGACCAGAAGGTTTGTCCACATTTACTACAAACATGTTTTTTAAATCCTAAGTCTTCTAATTCAAAAGTCATAAAATATTCACTTGAAATAATGTTTATATAAAATGTTTAATAATTAAGTTATCTAATTAATAGTTCATTATGAATAAATCTATGTTTAAAATAGTATAAAAAAGTATTCAAGGATATTAAAGAAAAAGGCCAAATAAATAAAAGGGTCTGAAAATAGGTTATTTTTCTCAATGTGTTTACCTGTAGGGACAAAGAAAAATTAGTGAAATATTACATTTACTTAGAGATTAAATCTTTTCCCCACATAAATGAGATATGTAATTCTTGTTTAGATAATAAGTACTGAAAATAAGAATTTGTTTTATATGATGTGATTGAAAAAATAGTTGTTTATTACAGGAATGATTAGGAAAGATAAAAAGAAAAGGTTTGGATAATTTACTTATCCGAATAAAGCACCTAATCCAGCCATTGCTTCTTCTTCAGCTGCTTCTTCATCATCTTCTTCTTATGCTTCTTCAGCTTCTTCTTCTGC
>CAZUHM010000081.1:0-11253 GCA_964620575.1 uncultured Methanobacteriaceae archaeon
TTTATAATCTTCAATAAAAACACTTCTAACATCTTTAACAAGATACATAGGTTTTTCTAACTCATTTGAAAGATAATTTAGGATTGAACCTAAGAATATGCTTGTAAATGTTTGATCAAAACCTAATTTTGTCCATCTTGAAAGTGCTATATTCTCAACTTTATCTTCTAAAATATTATGATATTCTTTGAAATGATGGTAGAAACTTAAATCTCTTGTTCGGTGTGGTACAAATGTTAAAAATATTATGCCAAATTTTTTACGTCCTACTCTACTTAAAGCTTGAATATATTCTGAAGTATTGTTAGGCATTCCATCAAATATCATAAAATTCCATTTATCAATGTCCACACCATGTGAAACAATACTTGTAGCATTAACTGTTAATAATTTTTCTCTGTTTTTAGGATTATCATAAAAATTTTCAACCAAGTCAATCGTTTCTTTAATATAATCCAGATTATTTTCTCCAGTTAAAGATCTGGCTTCTATATCATATGAATCGTCACGACCATTAATAAAGCTTTCTGTGAAATATTTCACGGTTTGTGTAGCATCTTTCTTCTTATGGTATGTTAAAATTTGTTTATAATAATTTTTTACTTCTTTTAAAGAATTTATATCAAAATTATGTTCTTCAGCGAATTCATCTAAATTTTCATCCAAATTTTTGAAAAATTGCGCAGAATACCTTAAAATAGCTGTTAAAGGAGAAACAACTGATTTATTAGGTTTTATCTCAATTATTTGCCGTTGAATAATTGAATTTCCTTTCGAATCTTTTTCATAATCAAAGAAAAAATCTTCTCCTTTAGAATTCATAATTTTTGGAGGAAATATAATTGTATTCTTATCGTATAATTCCTTGATTTGTTTTTCAGCACCGGCAACAGTTGCTGTCATGCCAATTCTTTTGAAAGTAGTGCCGGATAATGCTTGTTGTAATGTTTCAAACATAGATTCAAAGTGGGAATCAATTGTTCCAAAACCTTCACGAATTAAATGCATTTCATCTTGAATCATTAAACTTGGTCCTGTTTTAAAATTCATTTCAACTGGTGTACCCCATTGTCCACAAGGTGTTCCTTCTCCATCTTTGTAATGACACATATCATTTTTTGAATTAAATCCATGACCGTTAGGACAAGAATCTAATTTTCCACCGAATAAATTTTTAAATCTCCTATTTGAAGCTACTGCTGCAAGTTTATCAACGGTAGAAACAATGAAAGTAGGAATCATTCTATAAATTTCGTCATCACTAAAATATAAAGGATATTCCCGTTTACATTCAGTACATTTATGAATAACGGTCTGATTATTTGGATTTACATCCAAATATACTGGAGGATGGTTTTCACAGATTGGGCATTCATTAATTATTTTACCTGGTGTCTTTTTACCCTCTTTTTTATTTTTATCTATGATATTGATAACCTTATAGTTATAATCCGGAAATTCATTATCTGTTGAACCAACATAGTAAGCTATGGAAAATGGTTCTCCTACTATTTTTTCTTCTTTTCTTATTTCTTCTGCCCATATGAATATATCAGCAATCCGTTGTAATTGTTGAATTGATAACATTCTCAATGGAAATTTAGTAAAAGCAGTGACACCAAATTTTTTTCCAGTTAATCTATCAAAAAATGCTGAAAATATAACTAAACCGAAATATGTTTCTGATTTACCTCCCCCTGTCATTACATGTAACAATGAACAATTTTCTTTTTCTGAAATATTACTTACAACATCCATTAATTCAGAAACTATGAAAACTATTTGGAATAATCTCCAAGATTTATATGGTTTATCTTTAGAATTATAATCAAATGTTTTGTTCATCAACAAAAATGCTTTCAATACATCCGAATTTTGTTGTAATAATTTAATTCCTGAGGAATAATTATCTTTCATAATTTTAAAGTTAATGATTTGTTCTTTATATTCAGAACTAAATTTCATAACGGATTTGTTTTCCTCATAATGTAATTCACAATCCATAATATGTTTATCCATTAAATCTAAAATTTTATTTAGTTCTTTTAATCCTTTTTTTGTTGATAATGTTTTAAATGTTATATCAACATCTTTTATTTGAGATTTTGGGACTATTTTTTCTTGATTGAATGAAGAATATGCGCTAGTATGTATATTTTTATCATCTAAAGTTCCTTGACAATTAATACATCTCAAATATTCTTCATATACTCGTTTATGTCCTTCATGTTCATAGTTATATTTAAATGAAATAGGAGAATTTTTATTAAGAGCAATGTTTAATTCTGGAGCAAAAATATCACCTTCATACAATTTATTGTTTATTTCAGGACCTTTAGATTTATTCACTAAATAAATTGTACATAATTTCAATTGATCTTCATTTTGAGAGAAATTTTGAGTTTTAAAACCTATTTCTAAATCCCAATTTAAAAAATCTTTGTTCTTTAATGGAATATTGTTTATAAATATTTGAAATTTTTCTTCATCTTTTATTGCATCAGCAGGTATTTTTATAGGATCCAAATATAAATCTTCAGATGTTAAAATATCTTCAATATATGGTTTTAAATTAATAGAAATTGTGTCATCTTCACTAAAACTAATGTTATTAACAAGTATATCTTTTCTTTTCCATATATTAGCCATATCAAAGGTTTTATCTTTATCAATTTTACCTTTTGTATCTTTTATAAATGTTTGTTGTTCTTCAAAAGTCGGATATACTCTATAAAATATAGAAAATGACAAATCAACATCAATTTTATCTGTTAAATCGTTTAATAAAAATTTTACAGACAAAGAGTTAGAAACTCCTGATTTTGTGTCATTAAAATCTATTTTATTAGCTTCTTGTAAATTTCCCACAAAAATAGTTCGTGAAGGAGTATTTGTTTCTTTAAATCTCATAAAATTATCATGTTTACCAATTAATTTTAACATGATATCTTCTGATAGGATATTTGCAAATCTTTGATAATCATCATACTCGCTTGTAATAATATAACCCCCAAAATTCTTAATATGATAATTATTTCTATTCCATTATTAATAATGTTTTTTTAAATACCCTACCGATGGTAAGGAAATTCAAAAATCAATATGATTTTTCGACATCGATTGAATTATCCTGGTATTGGTTAAGTGAGACTTAAACAGGAATTATTATTTTTTTAATGCAATACTTCTTATATAAATATTTATATATTGAGTAATACCCAGTATTACCATATTTTAAAAAATATTAAGAAAATATAAAAATCTTACTTATTTAAATAGGGTAATGAAAAATAAATAGTATAAAACTTAAATATATAAATCATAGATATAAAAATTTTACGGGCTAAAAAATGTATAATGTAATTGATTTATTTTGTGGTGCTGGAGGATTAAGTTTAGGCTTTGAAATGGCTGATTTCAATATACTTGCTGGTTTTGAAATAGAAAATAAATTTTTGGAAACATATAAAACTTCACATCCAAATACTATTGGTTTTAATGAAGATTTAAATGAGGTTAATATAACTAAATTATTAAGTGAAAAAAATATTCAACCAGGAGATATAGATGTTGTTATTGGAGGTCCTCCTTGTCAAGGTTTTAGTACTGTAGGAAACAGAATGATTGATGATCCTAGAAATAATTTAGTAAGAATTTATGCAAATATTATAGAGGAACTTAAGCCTAAAATGTTTCTAATGGAAAATGTTTCTGGTTTAGAATCTATGAAAAATGGTCAAGGGGAGTTAATTAAAGATGAATTAATTGAAATTTTTAATGAAATAGGATATAAGGTTAAATCTAAAGTATTATTGGCCGCAGACTATGGTGTTCCCCAATTAAGAAAAAGAATATTCTTTATTGGTATAAAAAATGATTTTGAATATAATTTTAAATTTCCAACACCTACACACCATGATAAAAAATCATTATTATCATTCAATGCTAATTCCCATACTTATTTAACTGTTAAAGATGCAATATCTGATTTACCAACAATTGAATGCAAACAATCTGCTGAAACATACGATAAAAAACCATTAAATGAATATCAAGAATTTTGTAGAGGAAATTGCACTACATTATTTAATCATAAAGCACCAAACCATTCCGAAACAGTTATTGAAAGAATAAAAAACATACCCCAAGGTGGAAATCATAGCGATCTACCTGATGAACTTAAATTAAAAAGAGGATATCCCAATATTTACGGTAAATTAGATGAAAACAAACCAGCAGATACCATCACAGGTAACTGCGGTTGTGCTTCAGCCCCTGGAAGATTTATCCACCCTACAAGTAATAGAGTAATATCTGTTAGAGAAGCCAGCAGATTACAGTCAATTCCCGATTTTGTTGAATTTAAAGGATCCAACTCTCAACAGTACAAACAAGTCGGTAATGCAGTACCGCCATTACTAGCCAAGGCCATAGCTTTAGAGATGAAAAAATCTCTTTCTAAATTAGAATAGTTACTTAGTTATTTTATGTAAATATTCTATCATTTTTATACTTTTTTCAGTTAATGTAAATTCCTTATTTTTTCTATCCTTTGGATTTAAACAAGTGATATAGCCCTTATTATTCAACATTTTTAAATTTGTTGAAATATGGGACAAATAATAATATTTAGAAGCTAATTCTTTTGGTGTTTTATTTCCATTTTTTAAAGAGAGGATAATATAAAATCGTATTTTACTTTTTAAAATATATGACATTTCATCGTAATCCATAGTACTACTTATTTAATTACAACTTTATGTAACTATTTATAAAATAACTCTTCAATATAAATAATCCTATGTATGATCAATTTAAACTACATGAATTATATAGCGAACTGTCAAAGAACCATGAAAAATATTTGAAAAAACATGGAGTTAAATTTGCAAGACTAAAAAATAAGGATAAATATACAAAAGATGCTTTGGTTTTAATTTATTTATATGATCATTTTAAACAACCAGTATCTAAAGAAGATTTAACAAATTTTTTAGCTGAATATGGAGAAAGATCAAATGATGTACAACAAGCCAGACATTTAGCTCAACAAAAAGGATGGTATATTATAAGTGGAACTAGAGGAGATTTACAGTGCAAAGAATATAATGTTAAACCAGGAGAATATTCTTTAATTAGTGTAACAGAATACTACCCTAATTTTACTGATTTAAAAAGAACAGATAATTTGAGTGAAAATGAATGGGAATCACTCAAAGAAAAATATGATAATAGGTGTGCTACATGCGGTTCAAAAGAGGGAGAATATAATTTTCATTATCCCAACATTATTACTAAATTACAAAAAGGACATAAAAATCCTAATCAACCCTTAAATATCAATAATATTATACCACAATGTGAAGAATGCAATAGACAAGATAGAAATTATTTTGTATATAATGATAAAGGAAGAGTTGTTAAAATAGCAAACGCTCAATTTGTAACAAAATCAGAAAAAAAAGTTCAAGAGGAAATGTATACCATTTTAAAAAATAAATTGAATAAATAAAACTTAACCTTAATTCTATTTTTTTAGTAGAATTGTTACAGTATCAAATGGATTTATACCTGAGCTGATTTACATGGTTGATAAATTTAGCAAAGACACTCGTAGTTATATTATGTCAAGGGTTAAGAACAAAGACACCAAACCCGAAATTCTTGTTCGAAGTTATTTATTTTCTAAAGGTCTACGTTTTCGAAAAAATGATAAACGATATCCTGGAAGACCGGACATAGTACTTCCAAAATACAAAACTATTGTATTTGTTCATGGATGTTTTTGGCATAGACATGAGGGATGCAAATATGCGACAATGCCGAAGTCCAATGTTGATTTTTGGAAGAATAAATTTTATAGAAATCAGGAACGTGATGAACATAACAAGAAACTACTGGAAGAAATGTGTTGGAATGTTATCACTGTGTGGGAATGTCAATTGAAAAAAAACAAACAAGAACAAACATTAAAAGAATTATACGCCAAAATAATAGAAAATAATAAATAACAATTTACAGATTATGTTATTATGAAAAAACAACTTTTTAATTAAATGGTGGCACATTTTCTATTTGTGCTACACTCTTATTTTTTCTTCGTTATATGTGGATATTATGTAGTATTATTTTATTTTTTTTATATTATTTTTATTATGTTAACTTTTTTTTATTATTTTTTATTATTTTTTATTTCTTTTTATTGTAAAGTTTATATATTTTGAATTATAAAGTATTACTTATGTGGTGAATTTGTATGATTATTAGAACTACATTAAATAATTATTATCAAACAGCAATACCTAAACAAGTTAGACAAACATTGGATGTGCAAAGTGCGTCTTATGTAGAATGGAATTTGGACGAAGAAAATAAAACAGTTACGGTGAAATTTATAAAGAAACCGTCATTATTAGATATAAGTAAAATAAGTGGAGAGTGAAAATAGAAATGACAATAGGTTACTTAATTGATCACACATTAATTGAAGCACTTTTTGATTCAACACATGAAAAACATGAACAAGCATTATCATTAATTTACTTTCTGGATCAAAAACAGTTATACATTACATACATTGAATTAATTAAGGTAATGGACTTGTGTAAAGAATATGATGATGAAACAAAGAAGGAAATGTTCAGATTAATCATAGAAATTACAAAAGTTTTAAACGTTTATGAAAATGAAACATTTAAGAAGATACTTCGAATATATACTAGGTTCAATGGTGAATTTGATTTTTCAGACTGTATAAATATTTATTATATGAATTATCGAAAATTTTGGAATTTAGTATCCTTTGATGAGAGATATGATAAGATTGATAAAGTAAAAAGAATATATGATGTGGAAAATGGAGAAATTATTAAGAAACAATCATAATTTTCAAAGGATTTATATTTTTAAGAAAATTAGAAAATGCATTTAACTGTGATGTTGATTTAATCACAACTGGTTATTCTAATTAAGACTTTTTAAATAATATTCATGGTGAAGAAGTGGTATTATATGAACGAGAAATATAGAAAATATTATATTTCTATATAAGTAAATTTTTGTTGAGATAATAAAATTTTCCTATTTTTTTCAATATTTTAGACAGGAAATTGGTATCACTTTCACACCATCTTTTCTTGTATATGCAAAATCACTACCAGTTATAACTGCCAGAAAAGATGGTTCGGGAATATGGGTTTTACCTTCTCTTTTCTTATTTTTAATGATTTTTGAGGGTGTGCGACAACCCCCATAAAATCTTAATTTTTTACCCTATTAAAACTTCTTATTTTTAATATAATTTGTTGATTATTTTTATTTTATAATATAATTTGTTTATTAAACTTTAATTAAATTATTAATATATTTTTAACTGTGTATCTATATATAACCTTGTATAAATAATTTATCCAGAGATAAATACACTTCCACACATTACTTTATACTATTTTACTTTATTTTACCCTTTAATTTATATATTAAATAAAATAAATTATTCAACAGAAGAAAAGGAGAGGTGAAACATTGGAGAGAAAAAAGATTTTCTTTATTAGTATACTGGTTATAATGATTCTCTCTTTAACATCTGCATATGCAGCTGATGATAATGATACTGTTGTGGATGATGTGCAGACAGGCAGTTCCACACAGGATTCAATGGATATGCAGTCATCGGAGGATAATAGTTTCACATCATTAAATGAAGAATTAAATAGTGCCTGTGAAGAGATTAGTATCACCAGGGATTATGTTTATGATTCAGATTTGGATACGGATTTTTCTGATGGAATATCTGTTGTCAACCGGTCCCTTAAAATCAATGGAAACAATCATACTGTTGATGGAGGAGGTATATCCAAATTATTTATTTTAGAAAACTCTGAGGTGGAAATATATAATTTAACCCTGAAAAATTCTGTAAAAAATAGTGTTGAGCTCGAAAATTCTGTTTTAACAACCAGGAATGTTGTATTTGATGGTGAAAATCAGGAAAGCAGAGCTGTTTATATGATAAATTCTTTATATCTCTCAGATGGTGATACATTTATTAACACTTATAGAGAGTATGGTTCGGCAATATATGGTTCCGATTCCTATCTTGGCCTAAATAATGCAACATTTGTAAATGAGAGGGATAATGTTTGGGGTTTGATTTATTTGTATAATTGTGAAGTGAATATCACCAACACGGTCTTTAATAACATTACTTCCAAGTATTCTGCTGCATTAAGTGGGGGGAATGTTACCGGAATTATTGAAAATTGTACTTTCTCCAATCTTAATGTAAATTTAACTGCAGGAGCTATCGGATTAGAAAGCATTACTGAGGAATTAACAATTCAAAATTGTTCTTTTAAGAATCTCCTATCACTGAAAAATGGTGGAGCAATTTATCTTGACATTTCCGGTTTTGATGATGCTGATGATAATGAGGGAGTTGTATTTATAAATGACTGTGAGTTTTTTAATTGTGTATCCTCCTTTGGAGGAGCTTTACTACAGTTAGGTGGTACTTTATACATTGATAATTCACAATTTATTTATAATTATGCCGAATTTAAGGGAGGAGCAGTTTACACCTCTTTTGCAAATGTAACGATGACTGATTCTGTGTTTAAAGATAATGAAGTTTCATTGTTGGATGAAAGCTACAATCAGGGTGGAGCAATATACTTCGATTACGGAAATTTAACTGTCTCCAATTCAACCTTTTTAAACAGTACTGCAAATGAGGGTGAATCAATATTTGCAAATGATGCAAATTATTCTATCAGTGATTCATATTTCGAAAACAGTATTTACACATACTTTGATGGTGAAATTACAGAATTAAATAACAACGTTTTCGTAGATGAAAAGAAAAATACCTTTAATGACACGCCATATTATCTATATTATGAAGGTGAAGGAATACAATTAGATATTGATCCATATATTATTGGTGAAGGCAATTTTTCCTCAGAATACTTTAATCTGGCAGACTATGGTCTGGTCAGTCCAGTGAAAAATCAGGGAGATAATGGTGCCTGTTGGGCTTTTGCAACAACAGGTTCATTGGAATCAGCATTACTCCGGGCAACAAATAAAAAGGTTCTATGGGATGTTTCGGAAAACAATATTCAAAATATCGGATTGCGATATTCATTTGTGGGAGAAACACTGACAAGTGAGAGTGGTACGATTGAGCGGGGTATGTCCTACCTGTTAAGTTGGCTTGGCATTACATCAGCAGATGATGATGAATATGATGAACTTGGTAAAATCTCAGCAATTATAGATAATGGTTCAAAATGCTATGTTTATGAAACAGTATATCTTCCACTTTATAACAATACCAACATTTCCACGTATAAGGAAGCATTAATTAAGTATGGTGCCATTGCTCTTTGTATTAATGGAGCATCTGTCTTTGAAGAAGATAAGTATAATGAAGAAACTGCTGCCTCATATATTAATGAATCGTTGAGTATTGATCATGGTGTGGTTTTGGTTGGCTGGAACGATACTTTCTCCCGGTATAATTTTAAGGTTACACCGCCCGGTGATGGTGCATGGATACTAAAAAACAGTTACGGAACTGAATGGGGAGACAATGGATATTACTATGTTTCCTATTATGATAAAACAATCGGAACTGGAAAGAATCCTATTGCAATAATTATAAATAATTCAGCTAATCGTTATGAAAAAAATTATCAGTACGATCCAACTGCAAGGGTATTCTATAATGCGTTCCCTTCTGATGAAATTATCAGTTATATGAACACATTCAACATTACGGAAGATGATTTGCTTGCAGCAGTTGGAACATACTTCAAGGAAGCTGATGTAGAATACATGATAGAAATTGAAACCGAGGATTATATTTATCAACAGGAAGGCATATCCAAACATGCAGGATATGAAACAATACCATTAAACAAGTTACTTCCAATACATGAAGGTACACAAGTTACTGTGAAAATATATGCAGATGACGTGCCCATCACAGCATATTATAGAAATCATGTTCCAGAAAATGTAAGTTTCATTAATACAACAAGAGGACTAGCTTGTATATCTGCCGAAGATTGTGTTGCCTGTTTAAAAGCATATACCATTAAGGATTATTCATATATGGAAGCAGATAATCTCACTACCAGATATGGAAGTGAAGAATACATTCAAGTCAAGTACTATGATGAAAATGGTGAAGAATTAATAAATGCAACAGTTAAGTTTTCAATAGATGACAATACATATGAAAGGGTTACCGATGAAAACGGAATCGCAACACTGAACATCACATTACCTGTAGGAAAATACACAGTAACAATAACCAATCCCATAAATCTCAAAAACAACACAGTAACATGGACCATATTGTCTGATGGCAGTAAACCAGAAAATAACAGCCAAAAACGGGTAAAGTCATACCATAAGAATAGCAAGCAATCAGCAGTAACATATATGCAGTCACAATCAAATAATTTACATAAAATACTATTGAACAATCATGTAATCATTGAATCAGACGTATTGACATTGGATGGCTTGAATAAAATCTTTAACCAAAGCTTTATAAATGGAACTCTGTTGGTATATCTGGATGGTAAACTCGTATTCAACAATACAGTGAGTGATGATTTGTCAACAGTTATCTTTGAGATACTTGAAAAATTCCTTGGAGATCATGAATTGAAAGTAGTGTTCACTGATGCAGGTAATAAATCTAATACATATGTTGAGAATATTACAATATTTTAACCTCACTTATTTTTTTTTAGCTCTGTAGAACTCCTTATTTTTTTGTACAATCTGCAATAAATCCCAATAAACAACTAAAACAATAACCACCATAATGTATATTAAATTATACAAATAATACTCCATAAATAATAATGATAACAAAAAGAACTCTTTTTAATTAAATAATACTAATCATTTAATCAACAAAAAATAAAAATAGTTTAATAAATTCATAATTTTGAGTAAATAAGAAAAATTCGCCCCCGTATATATTAGACAGTGCCAAAATAGGATATATTTCAATTACTCATTTATCCATACACCTATTTTTTTCTTCACTATATGTTAATGTTACGAATTAAATGTTTAAAAGTGTTTTGTTTTAAAATTGATTAATATTTGGCTCTGTTGCAAACCTATATTATTCTTGTAACATTTGATAAAATTTACCAAACATAATCTGAGCATATAGGTTAATTAGTTAAAATATTGGTTAAAAAACTAGTTAAAAAATTGTTCTTAATT
>CAZUHM010000082.1:0-11194 GCA_964620575.1 uncultured Methanobacteriaceae archaeon
TTTCTTTCCATCCCTAACCTGTAGAGGTTAGGGTATTCGTTTTTAGATAAAAATTTGAACCATAATTTAAAAGAAAAGAAAGTATGAAGTTAAAAAATTAACTCCGATCGAGGTTATTTAAGTTTTCTGCAATAGTGTCGTGATTCTGCTTGCCGTGTAACATCCACTTCCACCAGCAATGATTTCTACATTATAGATTCCTTAGCTAATTGAGATGCATCTACCGTAGCATTATTTTTTCCATTTTATAACTACCATCTGACTTTTAACTGTTATACCGTTAATTTATTAGCCAAATATCCTGAGTCTCAGCTAACTTAAAAACAATAACAGTAGTAATTTAAAATCAAAATATTATAAATTTTTATAAAAAATAAGAATGAGAATAATTTGTTAAATTATTCTACTTTTGTTATTACGTTGAATGTGGTGTTGGTTTCGTAACTGTTAAAGTTGGTGTTTCCACCATAACTAAGCGTTACGTTGTTTGTTCCGAGTGTGGTTGCAGTTGTAGTGAGTGTGAATGTTCCTGTATTGTCTGCTTTTGCTTTAAATAGTTTGTTGTTAATACGTATAAGTACATTTACATTGTAGAGAGCATTACCGTTGACATCTTTAATTGTACCAGTAATGGTTACATCTTCACCAGATACTGTATCCTTTATTGGATTATATGCAATAGTAATATCCTGTTTTTCAACATTAAATGTTGTGTTAGCTTCGAGGCCGTTATAATTGGTATTACCTGCATAACTGAGTGTTCTGTGTTTTCTCCACTTTGTGATACGGTTGTTGTGAATGTGAATGCTCCTGTTTTATCAGTTTTTGCTTTGTATAATTTACCATTGATGTTTATAATTACATTAATATTGTAAAGTGCTTTTCCTGTTATATCAGTTACTTTACCAGTTATAGTTACAGTATCTTTGTATTTGACATCATTTATTGCATCATATGTAATAATAATATCTTGTTTTTCAACATTAAATGTTGTGTTAGTTTCATAGCCGTTATAGTTAGTATTTCCTGCATAGCTGAGTGTTACTGTGTTTTCACCTGTTTGTGTTGTAGTTGTTGTGAGTGTGAATGCTCCTGTTTTATCAGTTTTTGCTTTGTATGTGTTACCATTGATGTTTATAATTACATTAATATTGTAGAGTCCTTTTCCTGTTATGTCAGTTGCTTTACCAGTTATAGTTACATCTGCTTTGTATTGTGTGTCTTGTATTGGGTCATAGGTTATGATAATGTCCTGTTTTTCTACAGTGAATGTTGTTGTTGCTTCTGATGCCCGGTATTTGTCTGTTCCAGCATAGCTGGCTGTTACTGTTTTTTCTCCAAGCTCTTTGAATGAAGTTGTGTATTCGAATACTCCACCTTTTGTTGTTACATTTACTTCAGTTTCACCAATAGTTAATGTTACAACTTGGTTGAATAGTCCGATACTTTCATCGTTTATGAGTGTACCACTTAAAGAATTACATGAGCCAATGAATTACATTATTATTTTTTTTGGAATAATCTAATTATTTTATGCCAAGTCTCATTAAAACTATTAACTGTTTGGCATAAACTATTTCGTGTGTATAATCTGTTGGAAGCATTTCTATGTGACCATGACGGAATACGAAAAATATAAAGTTCGAAAAATGGATACATTCATGAAGGGATACTATTGAAAAGATTATAGAAAAACGTGATGCTAAAGTGAAGATTCCAACTCCAAAACCCTAAATGTTGCTATGCAAACTGTTATGTATACCTATTGATAAAGCAAATAATTAAGTAAAGGTAATTCCAAAAAATATTAAGTTAATAAGGAGTACAAATATCATGACATTGATTGAAAAACTGTTTTATAAAACGGATGAAAGCACAAATCAGATGAGAATATCAAAAACCAAGACAATAACATGCATCGTCTTTGCTTTATTCTTCATCCTCGCAATGACCATATATTTAACAAGCCCACAGTCAAATAATATATTCATACTAATAATTGCAGCAATACTGGTCGGATTAGTCTTTGCTTTTCCAACATTTATCGTTGGATGGCTAATAGGCAAACTGTTAAACCGTAACAAAACAAAGAACATTGGTTCAAAAAGAGACCTTAACCCACAACCATCACAAAACATTAACACAGCACAAACACAGAATATTAACGAAGCATACAACCACAACCCAGATAATGTTACGCCAAACATAGATTTTAATACACAAACTGCACCAAACATTAACCCAGCACCATCATATGACAGCAAAAAAAAGGAAGAAATTTTACCGGATTATGCCAAAGAGTTCAAAAGGGCTGTGGAAGAAGATGATACAACACTGGCATCAGACCTCCTGTTAAAATGGGATAAAAATGATGCAAACTATAAATATGCATCACTGATATTTGAAGGAATACCACCAACGGATCTCAGCCTGACACAAATGAATGAAATACTGAAAACTGCAGACAACATGAAAACCTATGACGAATCATTAAAGGACTGGTACAGATCCACTGCAGTTGAAGTTATAAATATGAACAGAGAGTAATCTTCCCCTAATTCATATTAAACCCATTATTAATTTTTTTAACATGTCCCCATCAATAGTCACGGAATATTTTCTTCCATCCACTTCAAAATTTTCCTCGGCATGGATATTGTTGAAATATTCCGGTTTTTGCTTATTTGATCTTTGAATCTGTATCATCCTTGCTCCACTTGTAATGGAGATTATTTTTTTCATTTCAATGTTTGTTGTTCTGTTACTGCCCAGAAATATTACTCTCTGATTGGTTATCAATAGTTCACCCGAATCAATGAGCTTTATCTCATCATGTGATTCACTTTTTGAAGCTGTTCTGCCCGAATGTATTGTAACACCCTTAGCGATTCTGACAGAAGCTCCGCCATAACCACCACTGCTTGTTCGGACTGCACGTGGTTCACTGAGAGTAACATTATTCATTCTGTAAACGGGGACTTCATTCTTTTTAAGAACTATGGTGGTATCGGAAGGAATAGGTAACATGGGTTTTCCTGATTCAATGCTTTCAGCAAACAAGGCCAGATCATCTTCTTCCTGTTTAATTTTCAACTGGTGTTCTTTAATCTTTAACTCGTTTTCTTTAACTTTAGCTTCACGGAATAACCTGTTTTCTTCGGATTCCTCTGTATGAATAATTCTTTTCATATCTTCCAGTGATAAAGGAGTTTTTCCATATTTCCATAAAGGAGAAAAACTTTCAACACACTCATATACCACATACTGATTATTTTTCTGTTCATTCAATATTAGACCACAACCAGGACATATGACATAAGTTTTGGAACCAAAACCCTGAGACTTGTATTTTGCAAGATCATGATTACAGGCAGGACATTGCATGAAAGCGGGAGAATCAAACTTCCACTTCTCAAATTCCTCAGAGAAGTCAGGTGGATAATTTCCTTTGAAAATATCTTCCCATTGTGTTAAAGTATACTTCTTAAGGTGTAGCTTACTGCTCATCCTTGTTAACTGTGGTTCCTCCTCCAATAACAGCAAATTATCATTTTCCTTAAACTTTAATGAACATGTACTGCACTGATGATAAGTGGCTTTAGACAGAAAACCTGAAGTCTGAGACAAATGCATATTCCTACCACATGAAGGACAGGAAAAGCCTTTAGTGTTAGTGGCATTTACTTCCACATTATTTATTTTCTGGGGAGAGTGTTGAGTTTTCTGACTGTTAGTATCCTGATTGTTTTCCATTACTTTCATTTCAGACGAGGGCCTAACCAGATCAAAGTTAGCTTGTTTTTCCTTCTGGTTTTTTGTTTTCTGGTTGAGTACCTTGAAACTCTTTGAAACTTTTGGCTTTTCAACCAGTTCCTCAGAGATTTCAGGAGTCTTTTCTTCATCCTTCACTATCTGATTATCGTTTAAAACAACACCTTCATTAACAGGAGAAGCTGTATCAATTTTTTCTGCAGTTTTTTGTGTGTTCTGTTCTTTGTTAATGATATTTATCATTTCCAGGCTTTTTCCACATTCTACACAAAACTTGGCATTAGGAATAACCTTCGAACCACAAAAAGGGCAAAATTTTATCATATAATTATTTGACATGAAAATCACAACAAAACTTTAAATAATTAATATTATAATTTTCAAAAACATTAAATCTTATTAATATATTAAAAGCAGCACACCATTAATTTCTATACTACTTTTTTGATTGTTTACTATTATACACATACTAACATAGTAGCAGGATAAGCATTCTGACCTGGAGTATCCACATACTGAAAATCAATTTCACTAAAATCAACACACCCCACAAACTTCTCATAAAAAAAAACCAAACATGATCAGGAATCAATGTACGTAAATCCTTAGACAACAAAATGTCTGATTAATAGTATCTTTTCTTAAGACCACAAAAAACCAATCCAATAAATATTTATTTTAAAAATAATAAGTTTTAATCTAATAAAAAATTAGTCTTAAATGAGGTTTGTCGCACACCCTCCCAATAAGTAAAAAAAATAATGAATTCAAGAGATTATCTAAAACTCCATCGATAAAAGGGGGAGAGGATATTTGAAAAGATTAGTTTATTTTTTCAATTAATTGTTCGAGATGTTTGATGTACATCTTCCTGACGTCTTTTGATTGTGCCAATCCTTCAATTACGCATTCTACTTCATACCCGTTTGATTCGAACATTGATTTCCATGAATCATCTTCATCCCCTGCCATGTCATTTTGAGCGTGATCTCCTGCCACGACCATCAGAGGTTTCAGTATAATTTTCTTGTATTGTCCGTTTTCTATCATTTTTAGAACATCGTCAAAATTAGGTTCTGCTTCAACAGTTCCTATGAAATAATTGTTATAATTTTTTGATGTTAATTTGTCCTGTAGTGTTGTGTAGATTACGTTTGAATCTGCAGGAGTTCCATGTCCCATGAAACAAACGGCAGTGTCATCATCATATTCTGTTGCAGTTATGCAATCAATCAGATCATCATAATCCTCATCATATTTGATTAATGGTTTGCCAAGTACAAGCGTGTCAAATTTGTCTTCATAATCTTCCAGATGATCCTTGATTTTATAATGATATTCTGTTCCGTCCATCATGTGAGTAGGCTGTACTATGAGTTGTTTTACTCCATCATGGACTGCTCTTTCCAGGGCATCCCGGACATTGTCAATTTCGAGGTTGTCTCTTTTTTTCAGTTTGTTTATTATCATTTGACTAGTAAATGCCCGTCTTATTTCATAATCTTTGAAGTGTTCCTTTATATCATCTTCAATTGCGCCAATTGTTAAATCACGGTTATTATTATATGAAGTTCCAAAACTTACAACTAAAATCACTTTATCTGCCATGTTATCATTTTCCTGTTTATTATTTTGTTTCAAGAAAATATTTTTCTTTGAATGGGGAAATGTTCTCAACGAATATTAATTAAATACTAAAGTAAATACTTCCACTATAACATAAGTAATAATTTGCATTAGTCAATGAATGACTTTCATTTAAGAATTAGTTTTAATGAAAAACATCATCCAACGTGAAAAATATCACATGTATATATTTATTAATTAAATTTAACTGAAACCTTTTATAAACTACTTGATATTTTATTTATGAAAATATTTAAAATTTATTTTTTGAAAAAAAAATGAGTGTTGGTATAAATTCATTTATAGAAAAAAAATAAGGGTGTTTATGATTAATTAAAGATGATTAAATATCTTTTAATGCATAATAACATCTTTTTGTGAAATTATTATTTAAAATAGGAATTTTTGTTGTTTTTTGTGTTTATATGTTATTGGTGATGCGTTGTTAGTTATTGTTTTTATTTGTTCAAGAAGTTTTTCTTTGTCTTCAATACCTTCAAGAACTATATCTTCCCATTCTGCTTCATATTGTGTTATTTGCTGTAGAATTTCTTCACCTTCAGGTGTTATTGTTACATCATATGGAAGTTCTTCGAGTTCTGTATCAACTTTTACTAATCCTTTGTTTTCTAATTTTTTATATTTGTTGATGAATAGCTTAATATGCATTTCGAAGATTTTGTCTGTTTTTATTGATTCTTCTAGATTTTTGTATTTGTTGATTCGGATATCCTTATGATATTGTTTTGAATGTTTTTTTGCTTCTTTTAATAATTTAATCTGACTTGCATGTAAGTGAATTTGTAATTTTTCACGTACATAAGTCATTTTTGATTCGTCTATTAAGGATATCATTGGATAGATGTTTTTATAATTGTCTATTACATTTTTGTGAGGATGAATAGTGCCTTTCATTTTTATTCACCAGATTATATTTTTATTATTTATCTGCTAATGTCCAGTAACATCTTTTAGGTGAAATAATAGTTTCATCTTTTTTAAGTTCTTTCATTATTTTGTCGACTTCCTTTTTTTCTACGCCTGATATTTCACTAACTTTTGTAGCATTTAATGGGTCTTCAGAACTTCTGAATGCTTCTATTACTTTATCTTTGTTATCCATACATATTCCTCCCAGTTTGTTCTTTTTTAAATGTTCTTATATTGGTTTAATAGTTTCTGGTGGGTTTTCTAAATCTATTATCTTCTGATTTTCCAGGTTTTCGGGACCTAAAGGCGTATGTGTTGAAAGGTATACTGTCGGATTGTTTTTGACAAACTCGCGTACATTGTCTAGTGTTTGGCGTGCTGCATCTAAATCCTCAAATACTACTGATAATTTATTTGCATATAATGCTTCATCAGTATATGTTATATCACCATGAATCATGTAATATTTGTCCTTATCTTCAACTATTACTATGCTGTTTCCACTTGTATGTCCTATTGCTTCTATGAAGTATATGCCATCAATTATTTTCTGTGATTTAGGAAAATTATGGTATGCACCATCAGTAAATTCTACCTGAACAACATTATCTCCCTCAAGTTTAAGTTCTTCTGCTTCAGTTTTTGAAACGTATACTGTTGCATTAGGGAATTTGTTGATTTCACCGGAATGATCAAGGTGTTTATGTGTTAAAAGAATTTTTGTCACATCTTCTGTTTTGTAACCTAATTCTTCTAGTGCAGTAAGATAACTGGTTTTTCTTTCTCCGTTATATATTGGAGCATTGTCATTTCTTTCAGGATCTTCAAAATCTTCCGGTATGCCAGTATCTACGAGAATTACTTCATTATCAGTTTCTATCACATAGTTTTGTATACTTGCTCGGTATTTGATGTTTGCATCAAATTTATCCATTCCCTCTTCTCCACCAAAAGCAAATGGCTGAGTCATGAATCCATCAGTATACTATTTTACTGCTTTGATTATCATATTAATCCTTTTTGATTATAATTGTTGGACTAAATAGTTTTGAATACCTATTTTTTCGATTAGTTCAAGTTGTGATTCTGTCCAGTACATGTCTTCTTCTTCATCCTTAAGATATTCTTTCATTAGGTCATATGTTGTTATATCGAATATGCCTGATTCCATAAGATCCACTATTACTTTTATTCCATCTATGGATACTTGTAGGTCTGATTTTAGGAATTCATGCACGTCTTCATATAAGTCTTGTGCAGGCATTTGTTCCTGTACGAGTGTTCCACCTAAATCCATGATTCTGTCCATGAATTGTTCAACAAATTCTATTTCTTCTGTTGCATGTCCTTGATATTTTTCTTCAAGTTTACTGAATCCCTGTGCTCCGAAGATTTTTGCTTGGAATCTGTGTTGCATAGAGTTTGAGGATAAATTTGTAACTATCATTTGTAATGTTTTTATTGTTTCTTCTTTATTTGCCATAATTATCATCTCATAAAATTTTAGACTTAACAAAGTTAAGTGTTATTATTTTGTTTTATCAATTCAAATATATAGTATTTGTCATTAAATTTCATGACTATTATAAGCAAGATCATACAACAACCGGGTTAACTTATCGCCATCAATATATTCTATTGAGCCAATAAGATTCTTCTCCCACTCATAAGTAACTTTAAGAATTTCCCTGGTCAATGATTGTCCTTTTTTACTTAATGAAATTTTTTTTCTACTCCTATTGGTTTCATCAATATTTCTTATTATATATTCTTTCCTTTCCAGCTTTTTTAACATCTTAGTAACATAAGCTTCCGATACAATTAACAAATTAGCCAACTCACGCTGAGATATTGATTCATGATAAAATATATTATATAAAAAGGTTAACTCTCCCTGTGTAATGTTCTTATCATTCAATTTACTTTTTAAAAAATTATTATAATTTATAAGAATATATTCCATATATAAAGTTTTAGGAGTATAAACAATTTTTTCCTCTAAACTGAAATTATCCATATATAATCACCACTATAAAAATAGTTTAACACAACCCTAATTAAAAATTATATAAATTATATTATTTTCAACCTCATAAATAAACATTATTTTATGAATGTTATGTAAGAGAATCATCTGAGAATACTTGACAAAATAAATTTTACATGTTAATATTGGATATTGCTCTCAATTATTTGTGATAATGATATATTGAAAGAAAGGTTAATGAAGATAAATTACATATTGATAACTGAACGTTAATTTCGTTAAAATAAGATAAGTCAATTTAAAGTATTCGTTTTATGTTTTTTAATAAATATTTCTTAGAACACTTATCGAAAAAAATTAAGGGAATATGTTTTTTTATATTATAATAAGTTTTGCATTACATAAGGGGATGTGTGTTTTTTGTATTATAATGCAGTTTACATTACATTCATATATTATGAAAATTATGGGAAATTTACCACCGGGAAATGATAATGATTTAAATGATTCACAATTTTATAACAGAATAGAAAAAAAATTTCCTTTATTAATGATAATTTGGAACTAAAAGAAAGGTTCAACTCCAACAATAGTCTTGACGGGAAAAGAGGTGTGGGTAAAACTGCATTAATGAAAAGATTGAAAAGAAATTTACAAAAAAAGTATTTAATTGTATACATAATTTATCTGCTGTAGATAAATTTAAGGATCTGTAGAAATCCTTTGTTTAAGTGAAGTAGGAGTATTACCCAAATATAAACTTCATAACAGAGGTTTAAGATGCATTAAATGTTATTATATTTAATCTACTGTCACGACTTTCTTTTTCGGAGTAACATCACTTTCATTAGGAACTATTATACAGGCTATTATATACAGTAAAATTCCTGCACCTACAAAAATAGTAACTGCAACCCATAATAATCTAACAATTACAGGATCAACATCAAAATATTCGGCTAATCCACCACATACTCCAGCTATCATCCTATCTCTTTCAGAACGATATAATTTCTTTTGAACCATATATACTCACCATAATTATTTTATTATATTACTTTTAATGATATACTATTTAATTTGCATTCAATATATATTTATGAAAAAATGGAGTTGTTACAATACCTTCATAAATGTAAAATAAGTGAAAGAATACTCAAAAAACAACAAAAAACGTGTATTTAATATCTAAAATCTGTAAAGATGAAAAAGATTAATTAGAGAGGGTATTGTCCTCCTATTTCTTTTTTATGTTTAAGCCATGTTTTTAACATTGAATCATTTAAGGAATAAGTCTTGTTGTGATTATATTTTATTATAGCTTTATTGTTTAATGAATCAATGTATTTTGTTAGTGTAGATTTAGAATATTTTGTTTTGTCAAGTAATTCATTCCAGGTTAAACTATCATTATCGGTTAATAACTTTACTATATTCTTTTCGTATTCATTTAAATTTCCCCAGATATATAACCACATAATGACTATCTGATCCATTTTCAATAGGAAATTTTCTTTAATCATTTCTTCATCATATCTTTTTCCTGAATCAAGGACGTTGCAGAACGTGTTTATATATGCAGGAATTCCTCTAGTACATGTATAAAATCTATCGAAGCCATCCGACGTAAAAGTTAAATCATCGGATTTATCTTCCATATATCGTTTTGTTTCTTCCTTAGAGAATGCTTCGATGTTAATTTGTATCATACGTCCTCCAAAAGCACCTGTTTGACCGTTGATATTTTCTATGATTTCTGCAGTTTTACGTACTGATCCCGTGAATATATAACAAATGTTTTTTTGGTCTTGGATATAACTTCTGAAAAGCCAGAAAAATGCTTCAGGATTTTCTACATGTTTCAAAAATTGAAATCATCGAATACTATTATGAATCCATTTATTTCTTCATTTGAATCTACAATTTGTTGTGGAAGTTGCAAGACAAATTTACCTAAACTTTTATAGTTGTCTTTAATTTTAGGAATGGGAATATCAAATATACTACTTGCATCTGTGAATTCATAATCATGAAATGTAATTTTTTTCCAAACATTTTAATATTCTCTTCAAATTTTCCAAACAGGGATTGGTTTTCTTGTAGAGCGCTTTTTATTTGGGATAGAATTTCTTTTAATACTTCTTCTTCTGTAACTTTCTTGTTTGTTGAATATAATTTGGATATATCGATAAATGCTGTTAATGTTTTTTCATCACTGCCTTGTAATATTTTTTTCAGTAGAAAAGTTTTTCCCACACCCCTATTTCCTGTGATTAATATTTGATTTGGCAAATCTTCATATATACTGTTTATTTGAAGATTAATCTTTTTTATATCGTTTTTTCTGTTGAAAAAATATTTATCAATGTTATTGGTACTGTTGTAGGCATCATATTAATTACCTCTAATGTATATTCTATATTTAGTGTTATTTATAAAAACTAGTTTTTTAATTAGAACTAGTTTAGATATTTTTATAATTTGATAATATGAAATTACTTAAAACTAGTCCACTAAAAAGATTAGTTTCAGTTAAATTATGAATAGGTTATCTTAAAAAAAACCAGTTCGAGAAAAAAGCCAATTCCACTAAGAAAAAAATATACCCTATAAATGAATTTCCTTTTTTTTTAGTAATAAATGTGACAAAAGACTAAAAACAAGAAAAAAAGTATTTCCATAGTGATTATCTAATCTGTTTGATGTTTTTTCTATATGAATTTTTTTAATGTATAATAGTAGCCATCTATTAATATTGAACTTTTTATGATTTTTGTTCATGATGAGATGTGAAATTCATTATTTTATACCATGATTTTCTTTATTCAGTACATTTTTTTACATTTTTACTTGTTTAAAATGCTCTAAACATTCAAATCA